>JASHUX010000149.1 GCA_030039775.1 Alphaproteobacteria bacterium
GCACGGTTCGTGCTCGGCCGCTATTGGACCAGCGCCAGCGAGCCGGACCGGCAGCGGTTCATATCGCTCTATCGCGACTTCATCATCAAGTCCTATGCCTCTGAATTTTCGGAATATCGCGGCGAGACCGTGAAGGTGACAAACACCCGGCCGGAGAGCGGCGACATCACCGTCGTCAGCAGCGAGATTGTGCATCCGAACGGCGACCCGCCGGTTAAGGTGTCGTGGCGGGTCCACCATGACGGCAACGACTATAAGATCGTCGACGTGGACCTCGAAGGCATCAGCATGATGCTGGCGCAACGCGAAGAGTTCACCTCGGTCATCCAACGCAACGGCGGGACCATCGGCGGTCTGATCCAGGCGATTCAGCAGAAACTGCAAAGCGGCGACGCGTCGAGCAACGGCGGTTGACCGCCCCTCAGGCCCTGACCAACGGTTTGTATTTGATGCGGTGCGGCTGGTCGGCGTCGGCGCCGAGGCGGCGCTTGCGATCGGCTTCGTAGTCGGCGTAGTTGCCCTCGAACCATTCGACCTTGCTGTCGCCCTCGAAGGCCAGAATGTGGGTCGCGATCCGGTCCAGAAACCAGCGGTCGTGCGTCACCACCACGGCGCAGCCGGGAAACTCCAATAGCGCCTCCTCGAGCGCGCGCAGCGTGTCGACATCGAGGTCGTTGGTCGGCTCGTCGAGCAGAATCACGTTGGCGCCCGACTTGAGCATCTTGGCAAGATGGACGCGGTTCCGTTCCCCGCCCGACAGCTGGCCGACCTTTTTCTGCTGATCCGTGCCGCGGAAATTGAACAGCGAGCAATAGGCGCGGCTCGGCATCTTGCGCCGGCCGAGATCGATCTCGTCGTGGCCTTCTGATATTTCCTCCCAAACGGTCTTATCGGGCGAGAGGGCGTCGCGCGATTGATCGACGTAGCCGAGCTTCACCGTCTCACCGACCCGGAAGCTGCCCTTATCGGCTTTTTCCTGCGCGGTGATCATGCGCAAGAGCGTGGTCTTGCCGGCGCCGTTCGGGCCGATGATGCCGACGATGCCGCCCGGCGGCAGGCGGAAGCTCAAATCCTCGATCAGAAGGCGCTCGCCATAAGCTTTGGCGAAATGCTCGGCCTCGACGACGAGATCGCCCAGGCGCGGCCCGGGCGGGATCACGATCTGCGCCGTCTCGGGCGCCTTTTCCTTGCTGGCCGCAACCAAGTTTTCGTACGCGGTGACGCGCGCCTTGCTCTTGGCCTGACGGGCGCGCGGGCTTTCCTTCACCCATTCGAGCTCGCGCTCCAGCGTGCGTTGCCGCGCGGCCTCGGCCTTGCCCTCCTGCTCGAGGCGCTTGCGCTTTTGGTCGAGCCAGCCGGTGTAATTGCCTTCGTAGGGAATGCCGCGGCCGCGATCGAGCTCCAGAATCCAGCCCGCGACCTCATCGAGGAAATAGCGGTCGTGCGTCACCGTGACGACGGTGCCGGCATAGTCGGCGAGGAAGCGCTGCAGCCACGCCACCGACTCCGCGTCGAGATGGTTGGTCGGCTCGTCGAGCAGCAGCAAGTCGGGCTTCTGCAACAGCAAGCGGCACAGCGCCACGCGGCGGCGCTCGCCGCCCGACAGATTGGTGACGTCGGCGTCGCCGGGCGGACAGCGCAGCGCGTCCATCGCGATGTCGACCGTGCGTTCCAATTCCCAGCCATTGACCGCGTCGATCTTTTCCTGAAGCTCGCCCTGCTCCGCAATCAGCGCGTTCATCTCCTCCTCGGATAATTCCTCGGCGAATTTCGCGCTCACCTCTTCGAAGCGCTGCAACAGAGCGGTGATCTGACCGAGCCCTTCGCGGACATTGCCGGCGACGTCTTTCGCGGGATCGAGCGCCGGTTCCTGCGGCAGGTAGCCGACGCTGGCGCCTTCGGCGGCCCAGGCCTCGCCGACGAAATCCTTCTCGATGCCGGCCATGACGCGCAGCAGCGTGGACTTGCCGGCGCCGTTCGGGCCCAGCACGCCGATCTTGGCGCCCGGCAGAAACGACAGCCAAATATCCTTCAGCACCTCGCGGCCGCCGGGATAATTCTTTCCGAGGCCCTTCATCACGTAAATGTATTGATATGCTGGCAAGTGATTGATCCTATTCATCTAATCGTGATGTATTAATGCTGTGCAGAATTTGTGTAGACTTTTCGGGTTTTTCAGGCCCATCACAGCGTCCGCAGCATCTTCCCCCTACAAGATAGCCCACCAAAACCGTCTTGCCATCGGGCCGTGTCGAAATTTCCACAAATGGAATGACAAATTCTATCTCATTCTTGTCGGTCGCGACTGCGAGCAGCCCAGATGTCCGGCTAAAGACCCGGGCGCCGCTGCGTCAGACTCTAACGGTCACTCCGCGGCGCTCAGGGAGGCGGCAACGCGTTCCCAACCCCATCGATCATTTGGCGACAATGGGAACGGGCGAAGGCTGGGTCGCTGACAAAGGCTGCACGTTCCTGGCCGTCCCCGGCAACTGCCGCAACAAGCATTCTCGCGGCATCATTCCACCGGTCGCTGAGCGGTCGCCACTTCGGGTATATTTCGTCCCACAGGTCGATGACGCGACCGACCAAATCTGGCCTCTTGCACTCTGTGCCTGTGGCGACCGCCAGATCGAGAAGCGACAGCATGCGCGATAATTGCCGATCGCGGGCATAGCGCGACAATGGCAACTCGCCTGCGCGGCGGAACAAACTGCATGCCAGCGTCGCGTCACCGTCGATTAGGTTCGCCGACGACCACAGCGCAAGTGCGCGGGGAAATGCCGGCATAGCGACGGCTGCGGCCCATTCGCGGCGCGCGTCGTCAGGGCTTGGAAGGTATTTCATGTGAATCACCGCCGCCGAAGCGAGCTTGTCCAATATGAGCGACGCATGAGGCCCCGGATTGTCGAGCCGGAGCAACAGGAACGCATGCTCTATGGCAAGACTATTCAGCACCATAACGCGATCCCGATAGGCGTGAAGCGCACCCGCGACAACTGTCAATGCAAAGAGTGTTGTGTAGGCGGAACGCGGAATTGCCGATTGCCACGCGACGGGTTGCCGCGCAGCTGCGAAAGGTTGGGTACAGAGATTCACCACCGCCTGCGAGATTCCGAAGGCAATATCGCTGGTGCGCTTGCCGATCCCGCGTTTGTCGTCGGCGTATAGAGCTATGAGGGATTTGGCGGCCCAGGGCGCCATTGCGACAAACTGTTGGTCGTTGGGGATGAAATATTTTCCCAGCGCTTCCGGCATGCCGTCGCCCGCGCCAAGCCAATCCTTCATGTTTTCGATGTTGCGCCTTAGGAGCCAAGCGCAGTTTTCCTGATGACCAATTTTTTCGGCAAGCCGATAACGGAACTCCGGCGTGTTGACGAAGACGTTCTCAAGCGCCGTCATCTGATGTTGCGTCAGTCCCGTCTGCGGCCAGTCCCGCGCCAAGTCGCTCAGCATCTGTTCTAGTTCGGTTAGATTCTTCGCGTAGGCTTTGGCGCCTTGCTCGCGCCTGGTGTGCAACGACTCGATCTCATGAGACGCGTGACGCCGACCGCCATGGGCCATATCGGGATCGAGCTCGAGTTGCCGCAAGCGGGCGTCGGTCTGTTCACGCGCGTTCTCAAGGCGATACCGTTGGTGAATGGCCTCCTTGAGGCGATGCCCCATCATCCATGTGACGTTACCGGAATCGATGCCGCCTCTAACGAGCCGATCACGGCAATCGGCAAAACTCAGCGCGCCGGGATACCCAGAAACCACAAGAGAAGCGGCCGCCAGACATTCGAGAGCCGTGTTCCGGCAGCTCAAGAGCGGAACGGCGCGGACGCCGGTTCCCCAAGGGGCGAGAAGGGTGATTACGCCCCGCCCCGCCGCGGCAACTTCGATTCGATCGCGGTGACGCGCGATCCAGCTGGCGATGGCCGATGGCTCGACCGTCAGAATGACGCGCGCCGCAAAACATAATCCGAAGCGTCCACCGGCCCATTCGTCGCGCAAATGGGTAAGCTGAAATATCGCGTCTTGGAACGTGCCCCAGTTTTAGCTCGGCACGCGACACCCACTGCGCGAATGCAAGAGTTTCGAGCTGAACGCGACGCGGGATGGCGTGATCGCATCTCGCCGCCTGATCGAATGTCTTTTCTAGATCGAGTCGTCGATGCAGCATCCTGAGAGGCGGCTCAAGAAGCGGAAGAAATCTGGTGTGGCAACGTGCTTCAATCTCTCCAAGACCATGAAGCAAATTTCCGAGCTTACCGGGATCGCGCGGTAAACGCTTGAGCCGCATCTTCGCCAGCCGCGCTACCGTCGTGCCATCGGCCTTCCAGTTCGCGCCGCCCGTTCCAAGAACCAGACCATCTGTCATAGCTCTCTGGGCAACGCTGCGATCGGTGGCGGAACTCGCGCAACCGAGTAGCCATCTCAGCGCAACAAAGACGCTCGGAAGCTTATCAAGAGGCGGCGGCTGGCTTGCCGGCATCTGCGGGCCACCTGAACGTGGTTGTTAAGCTCTTGCCTCGAGCGATGTCGCGCCCATCGCAGAGTCCCTCGATATACAACCGGATTTCGCGCGCAACATCGGGCGCGACGAGAGTCATTGCGAACGGCCAGTTGCCTGCAACTTTGTTCAGGCTGTTCGAGAGCAGGAACACTTTTGGCGGACCCTCGTGCATGTAGAGCACTAGGTAACGATCGTGGAAAGCCTGCCCCGCGCCATCCGCAAGATTTATCAAATTGAGGCGAACGTTCAGAAACGGCGCGATCTGGCTCAGCGCTGTTTCAAGTCCGGCGATCGGCGCCTTCTCGTCCAAATCCATTCCTGTATCTGGATCGGTCCGGGTCCAGCTTGTGACGACGGTAAGGGCGACGTCGCGGCTTTCGAGGCGCAGGGCGACGCGACGCAGGGCATCGACGCCAAACCATGGGTCGGCCAGAACGGCCCGCCGAACAGACCCGCCATGGAGTAGGTGGTTGATGTGCGCAATCGCGCCGATTTCGCCTTCAATGCCGCGCGGGAACCATTTGTCTTCGCTGAACGCGGGCAAGCGTGCTGCAACCCAATCTGTCATCTCGTCGGCGAAGTGACGCCACGAGCCCTTGGCGGGTGCGCCGATTTGAGACCGCTGCGTGACATAGCTTTGAACGATCGTCCCTTGCGAAGGACCGCACTTTCCCTGTGCCGCCCGCCGGCTCAAATCGTCCTCGATGGTCATCTGTCGGCTGATCGGCGACAACGCAAGATGGATGCGATTGAGGTAGGAGCTATGGGTCGAATGAAGCAGCGTCTCGCCGGCGTTGTCGAACATCCAAAAGTCGAGCTGATCGAGGCGCGCCGGCGCTTCTACCGAAACGCGCAGCCGCCCGGGCTCAAGGATAACGACACGATCAAGGACAACGTCGCCGCCGACGCGCCCCACGACATGCGCGATGTGGTGCCTCGCGGCAAATTCCGGCTCCCGGCAAATCTCCATCGTTTCCGGCCCGGCCAGATCGTTGCCGGAGAGCCGTATCGGCTCGATAAGGAATGGCTCGGCTTGATCCAGCCAGGCGTGCAGCTCGAATATCTCGAAATTCCCGAGGCGTTTCGCGTAAGAATCTCGAAAAGGCAAATTCAACTGCGCCTGCAAGACGGACAAGACGTCAGCAAGTACGACATCGTCGCTGCCTACAATCCCCCGCACATCGGGAAGCGTGTAATAAAGCTCGACGCGAGTTCCCGAATGACCGAAGCCGTCTTGGAACACGGTGCGGCGATCGACAACGCACATGGGCGTCGCGGGCTCGCCAAGAAGGATATCGAGCTGAATATGGCCATCCCCAAGGCGGTCGCGAAGCCTCCTGAAGGTGTCCTCCGTGACGGTCCGTTGCTCGATTTCGACCGCAGCGGCACCGCCAAGTTTCTGCTCGCTGCGATCTTTCCACCCGGCAGGCCTAAAGGTGGGCGCCGCACAGGCATAAAGAAAATGCCGTTGGTCGTCCCGCCTGAGACGCGCCATCCATAGCCACCACGAAATTCCGACGTCGTCGGTTGTCGTTATTTCCTGCTCCATTTTCTCATCGACCAGCGCACGCGTTTGGCGACGTATCTGGCGAACGGCGCGATATCGAGGTCGATCGACGCACGGTCGAGCGCATTCAGATATTCCGTTCGATCCTCGACGCGGATAATTGTCCACGGATATCCGCCCGACGCGAGCATCGCGTTCATCAGGAACCGGGCCATCCGGCCGTTGCCGTCAGGATAGGGATGAATATAGCCGAACACCCAGTGCCCCAGGACAGCGCGAACGGACGCTTCTTTTTCGCGCGCCAACATGTCGAACAACGTCGCCATCGCGTCGCTGACGACTTCGGCGCGCGGCGGCACGTAGCGCGAACCGCGCAAGAAAACGGGATGATTCCGAAATCCCGCGAGAGCCGATGTGGGAACGATGCCGGCGGGAACGCAAGGTTCAAAGAGCTCGCGATACCATCCCCGATAGGCCGAGCGGACGAGAGGGACGGCGTCCTTGCCGTCGACGATATCGGCGACGGCATCTTTTACCAGTTGGAAGGCTTGCCAGTAGCCTCGTGCGGCCAGGGCGTCTTTGCTCTCTCGATCCGCTCGACTTCCTTCGGGATTCCAGGCGCCTGATCGAACGCGGTCGATTAGTTCGGGCGTAACGCTGTAACCCTCGATCGAGAGCGAATGGTAGGCATCGCTTTTGTAAATGTCGTCCACGAAATCGAGATAGGCGGTACGGTTTGCGGGAATGCCCGGGGCTTTGGGGAGGGCTTTGATGACGTTGTCGCGCATCGAATCCCAGGCGCCTTGCAACCGTCCGACGATCGGCGGGGCCGATGCTTCGATGGGACTGAAAATCTGTTCGGGCGCATAGGGATCGGTTTCGTGGACGGTGTAGCCGGCTGCTTTCATGGCGGCGGCGATTTCATCGGCAAATTCGGTGCGGCCGATGCGGCGGAATGCGCCCGCCAGACGCCCGGCGATGACGGAGCGGCCCGCATCCAAGAGGTGCGCGAGGATATCAGATGTATCCTTGATGGCGGCGAGCGCCACCTGGGTTTCGATCGGATAGCGGAGGAAAAACGAGGCCGGGACCCGGACGAGCGCAGCCGAGAGGGAGAAGAGATGCAGGCCGCCGCGCCGCACGAGATCGGCGCGCGGAGGCATGTTTTGCTGCTTGAGATCGTAGATCGAGGTGCCGAAAAGCAATTTGACGGTATTATTGGCGCCCTCGGGGCTATAGACGATGACTTGCCCGGGGATCACGGTATTTTCGGCTTGGAGAAGGATCGATTGTTCGGGCGATAGATGCCAGTCGTTGCCGAAGCGATCGTTGCAATAGCGCGCGCAGAATTCCCAAAAGGAAGCGAACCATGGGGTACTATCGCCGGCGCCGACGCCGGGCCCCGAGGAAATCAGCCACCCCTTGATAACCTCGCGCACGAAGCCTTGTTTAAGCAGGCGCTCGCGATGAACACGGGACAGTTCCTTCGATTGGAATACGCGCCGCCCGTCTTTCTGCAATTTGTGAAGGACGGCGAGCGAGGCGGCGAGTTTTTCGTGTGGGGTGGCCATCGGTTTACCAAGCGATGCAAGTTCAAGATGCGTTACGTATACAAGTATATTGTGCTCTATGGATACAAGTCAATCATGCATCACATACACAAGTTAATTAAGCATTAGATATACAAGTTTATCGCGCTTTAAGAGCCAAGAAGATTTGGGTGGCGAACCGAACCCGTCCCATTTGACGGCGGGCGCATTCTCTCGCCATCCTTTCCGCTCGACCGGCTCATTCGTGAGTCTGGCTGCCGCTGTTACCTCCGAACCTTACGGGCCAATATGGACACCGCACGCGTTGACATCTGCTACCGCCCCCTCCGCATCGCTTGGGCGATCCTCTCATCGGATCGCGATGCGTTTCGTTATGCCGTCAAAATCTCGCACAGCATGTGGGGCGGACGGTTCAATCCCATCATTCCCATCGACCGTCCCGAAGCGCCCCACCTCGTGGAGCTCTTCCGAGCCGACATGATCATGCCGCTCGGCAACACCGAGCCGGTCACGTCGTTTGCGGCGCGCTATCCGCACCTCATGCAGCCCTACTTCCCCCGCGAACTGTTCTTGCCGGACGCTCGCGGCGCGGCGCAAACGCATGTGCTCGACATCCACAACGCACTTCTGCATTGGCGGGA
>JASHUX010000150.1 GCA_030039775.1 Alphaproteobacteria bacterium
CATTGCCGGAATCGAGGCGGTGCCGCCGGGTCCGCGCGAGGCGGCGCGCGGCATGGGCCTGGCGCCCGCCCAAATCCTGCGCGACGTCGATTTGCCGTTGGCGTTGCCGGTGATCCTCGCCGGTGTCCGCACCGCCGTGATCATCGATATCGGCACGGCGGCACTCGGCTCGACGGTCGGCGCCGACACGCTCGGCACGCCGATCATCGACGGTCTCGTCGTCGACAAGCTCGCGTACGTCATCCAGGGTGGCGTCGCGGTCGCCCTGATGGCGATCGTCGCCGATCTCGCGTTTGAACGAGTACAGCGTCGGCTAACCAGGTATCAGTCGACGATCGCCTGATTGACGAGCACCCGCAATTCTCGCCGGATCGGGTAGGACGAGGACGGCATAAGCTGCGTCATCAGGATGGTGACGATGTCCTCGACCGGATCGATCCAGAACGCGGTGCTGGCGGCACCGCCCCAATAATGCTCGCCGGGCGAGCACAGCAGTTCCGCCTTCGCCGGGTCCAGCACGACCGCGAAGCCGAGGCCGAACCCGATCCCGATCATGGTACTTTCGCTGAAGCGCGGCATGCCCATCGAGGCGAGATCGCCGCCCGATTGCAGATGGTTCACGCGCATGAACTCGACCGTCTTGCGGCCCAGGATGCGCAGGCCGTCGAGTTCTCCTTTGCGGTCGATCATCTTGCAGAAGCGCAAATAGTCGCTCGCGGTCGAAACCAGACCGCCGCCGCCGGAGCACAGAACGTCCTTGCGGAAATAGCGGGCGTTGCCCGGCCCCTCGATCAATTTCATGCCGCCTTCCTTGCCCTTTTCGTAATTGGCGGCGAAGCGCGCGCGCTGATCGTCGCGCACGGTAAAGCCGGTATCCGTCATGCCCAGCGGATCGAAAATACGCGTCTTGAGGAACGTGTCGAACCCCATGCCGGAGATGGCCTCGACCAGCGCGCCGAGCACGTCGGTCGAGACGCTGTAGTTCCACTCGGTGCCCGGCTGCGCCAAGAGCGGCAGTTTCGCCAGCCGCTCCATCATCGACCGCAGCGTGCCTTCATTGGTCTGAAAATCGAATTTTGCCGCTTGATAAATCGGGCTAACGGCGGTTCCGGTGAAGCCGTAACTCAGTCCCGATGTATGCGTCAGCAATTGCTTGAAGGTAATGGGGCTCTTCGCCGGCACCGTGTCGTATTTTTCGGCCGTGCCGCCGGCGAACACGCGCACATCCTTGAACATCGGCAGATAACGCGAAATCGGATCGTCGAGCTGAAACTTGCCCTCTTCGTACAGCATCATGATCGCCGTCGAAGTGATCGCCTTGGTCATCGAGTAAATGCGATAGACCGTGTCCTCGGTCACCGGCGCCTTGGCGGCGACGTCGCGATAACCGACGCAGTCGGCATAGGCCACCTTGCCGCGCCGCGCCACGACCGTCAGCATGCCCGGAAACTTGTTGTCCGCGACCAGCTTTTCCATCCAGGGACGGATGCGCGCGAGCCGCTCGGACGACAATCCGACCTGCTCTGGCTTGGTTTCGACGATCTGGCTCATGGCGCGTTTCCCGGTAAAATGGCGGCAACAGTGGGAGGAACTTAGCATGCGCGATCTCGCGGGAAAAACGGCGTTCGTCACGGGCGGCGCCAGCGGCATCGGCCTGGCGATGGCGCATGCCTTCGCCGACGCTGGGATGCGCGTGATGCTTGCCGACATCGAGCCGAAGCCGCTCGAGGCTGCGCTCGCCGGGTTCAAAGGCAGCGGCCGCGAGGTGCGCGGTGTCCCCTGCGACGTCGCCAGGTATGAATCGGTCGAGCATGCAGCGCAGGCGGCGATCGACGCGTTCGGCAAAGTGCATGTCGTGTGCAACAACGCCGGCGTCTCGAGCCGCAACGCCGAGGAGATTTCGCTCACGGATTGGCGTTGGGTGATCGACGTCAATCTGATGGGCGTGGTGCATGGCGTGCGCGCCTTCCTCCCGCATCTGCGGTCGCACGGCGAAGGCGGGCATTTCGTCAACACCGCGTCGATGGCGGGGTTTCTCCCCGGGATCGGGTTCAGCCCCTACACCGCGACCAAGTTCGCCGTGGTCGGCATCTCGGAAGGGCTGGCGACGCAGCTCGCGGCCGACGGAATCGGCGTCAGCGTGCTGTGTCCCGGCTGGGTCAGCACCAACATCAGCGACAGCGGCCGTAACCGCCAGGCGGCGTACGGCCAAGCGCCGGCGCGCGTGCTGACCGACGTCGAGAAAAAGATCGCGGAACTGGTGAAGGACGGCATGAAACCGGCCGACGTCGCCGCCTTGGTGCGGAAGGCCGTGCAAGAGAACGAGTTTTACGTCTTCACCCACCCGCACATGCGCCCGCCGCTCGAAAAGCGCGTCGAGCGCTTCATGGCCGCGTACCGCAAACTCGGCCCCGCGCCGCAGGAGGCCCGCTCATGAAGGATTTTCACGGCAAGGCGGCGTTTGTCACCGGCGGCGCCAGCGGCATCGGCTTGGCCATGGCGCGGGCGCTAGCCGAGGCCGGCGCGCGGGTGATGATCGCCGACATCGAGGAAAAGCCGCTGACCGACGCCGTGGCGAGCCTCAAAGGCAATCTGCCCGAGGTGCGCGGCATTGCCTGCGATGTGCGCGATTACGCGGCGGTCGAGCGCGCCGCCAAGGTCGCGATCGACGCGTTCGGCAAGGTGCATATCGTCTGCAACAATGCCGGCGTCGGCGGTTCGCCGGGCGTCGACAATATCTCTCTCAACGATTGGCGCTGGGTGGTCGACATCAACCTGATGGGCGTGGTGCACGGCGTTCGCGCCTTGGTGCCGCACATCAAAAGTCATGGCGAAGGCGGCCACATCGTCAACACCGCGTCGATGGCCGGCATAGTGTCGATGATCGGCTTCGGCGCTTACACCGCGACCAAATATGCGGTCGTCGGTCTGTCCGAGGGTTTGTCCGTGGAACTGGCGCCGCACAACATCGGCGTCAGCGTGCTGTGCCCCGGTTGGGTCAGCACGCGGATCGGGGAGAGCCGACGCAATTGGCCCAAGGAATATGGCGCACCGCCGCCGCCAATGTCCGGACCGATCGCGGACATGGCGCGCGAGGCGATCCGCACCGGACTGGACCCGAATATCGTTGCCGGCCTGGTAATGAAAGCGATCGAGGATAACCAGCTCTACATCTTTACCGATCCGGCGATGCGCGTGTGGATCGAAAAGCGGTTCGAGCGGATTTTGGCGGACTATCGCAAGCTCGGCGCCGCCGGGGAGGCGAAGCGATGAAGTTCGGCATCTTCTATGAGCACCAGATTCCGCGGCCCTGGGACGCGGACTCGGAACATCGCATTTATCGCGAGGCGCTTGAGCAGGTTGCGCTCGCCGACCAGGTCGGCATCGACTATGCCTGGGAGGTCGAGCATCATTTCCTCGAGGAATATTCGCATTCGTCCGCACCGGAAGTGTTCCTCGCCGCCTGCTCGCAGCGCACCAAGCAAATCCGGCTCGGCCACGGCATCGTGCTGATGCCGCCGGGCTACAATCACCCGGCCCGCGTCGCCGAGCGCATCGCCGCGCTCGATCTCGTCTCCGACGGCCGTGTCGAATTCGGCACCGGTGAGTCCTCGTCGATCCTGGAGCTCGGCGGCTATCGCGTGCCGGTCGCGGAAAAGCGCGCGGCCTGGCAGGAATCGCTCGAACAATGCCTCAACATGATGGTGATGAACCCGTATCCCGGGTTCGAGGGCAAATACTTTTCGATGCCGTGCCGCAACGTCGTGCCGAAGCCGCTACAGAAGCCGCATCCGCCGGTCTGGGTCGCGAGCTCCAACCGCGAAACCATCAAGCTCGCGGCCAAGCTCGGCATCGGCGCCCTGACCTTCGCGTTCGTCGATCCCGCTGAGGCGAAGCAATGGGTCGACGATTATTATTGCATCCTAAAAACCGAATGCGTGCCCATCGGGCATAGCGTCAACGCCAACGTCGCGATGGTGACGGGCTTCTCGGTCCATCCCGACGCCGACGAAGCGAAGCGCCGGGGCGAGGACGGCTTTAAGTTCTTCGGCTACGCGCTGGCCCATCACTATATCTTCGGCGAGCACAAGCCCGGTCGGACCGATATCTGGGCCAATTACGAAAAGGTACGCGCGACCTTGCCCGAGGCGGGCGCCAATCGCGGCATCGGCACGCCCGACCAGTTGCGCGCGCATCTGAAGAGCTTCGAGGATTCCGGGGTCGATCAGGTCGCCTTTATCCAACAGGGCGGTAAGAACCGGCACGACCACATCTGCCAATCGCTCGAGCTGTTCGCGAAGGACGTGCTGCCCGAGTTCGACGAACGCGAGGCGGCACGCGCCCGGCGTAAGGCCGATGACCTCGCGCCCTATATCGACCAGGCGATGGCACGTAAGGAACGAATGGCGGCGCTGGCCGAGGACAAGATCCCGAGCTTCGTCGCGCTCGGGCGCCAAGTGGCGGCGCAGCAACTCACGCCGCAACAAGAGGAAGCGCGCCGCAAAATGATGGCGGCGGCACAGGTGCCGCTCGAGGCGCCAAAGCCCGCGGCGGAGTAGTGCCCGCATCTCTTAAGGGGTGATGTGCGTATCGGGGGAGAGGCGCACGTGAGGACCAATTTCAATTATCGCGACATTCGGCGTTACGCGAAACCGCCTGAAAGGATTTGGCCGTTTCTCGCTGATACCGCCCTGGTCAACGAACTGGTCGGGTTCGCGCCGTACCGTTTCG
>JASHUX010000151.1 GCA_030039775.1 Alphaproteobacteria bacterium
CCAACGGCGCCGTGGCGGGAATGGTCAGTTCGTCGGACGGGCAGACCTTTACCATCTCGTACAAGGACCGCGCTTCCGGGAAGATGAGTGACGTGAAGATCGATATCAGCCCGGACATTCCGATCGTCGCGTTCGTGCCAGGCGATCAGAGCCTGCTGAAACCCGGTGCTCATACGGTGATGTTCGCCCGCAAGAACCCCGACGGAACCTACATGGCTCTTGCCGTCGTCGCGGAAAAGGACGGCGTCAAGCCGCCGATGTGACGTTGTTTCCGGTTTTCGGTACATGGTCCGCCGGCCGTGTGCCGACGATCGGCGGCGTCAATTGGCGGAATTTCCGTCGCTGCAGGCCGTGAAGGACGACACCCCGCCGGCGCGATAATAGAGGCACGAGCGCGTCGTGTGAGCCTCGCCCTCGCCGTCATGATAGTCGAGCCGGCCGACGATCCACATCGTGTCCTTGCCGGCCTTGATGCGTTGAACCTCATCTGACGTCATGACCTTGTCGCGCACGGACAATTTGTAGGACACGACCCCATTCGGTAACACCACGCTCCTGACGCAGTTCGCGCATTGATCGACCAGTAAGGCCGGCGGATTGTCGAGCGGCGAGATGTAGACCAGGAACAGGCCCTGCACGTCGGTTGAAGGCGTGCGTCCCGAATTGCGTACGCGCACCTCGATACTGAGCGGCTGGCCCGGTTCGACACCGCTTGCGTTGATCGCGTCGACGCCGACCCATGGACGGGTCGAGGCCGCCAGCGATTGGCCTGAAATTTCGTTGGCCTGCGTTGCCGCATCGGACAGTCGGCTGACGGCGTCGGCGATCTTGCCGTTTTGGGCGATTGCCGTGCGGACATCCGCCATCTGTCCCTGCAACAGGCTTAGTTGCCAAACAATCAGGCCGCCGCCGACGACAGCGAGGACCAACAACAGAGCCGCCAGCAGCGATAATCCCGGATTCCGAACCGTTATGGCCTGTGCTGCCGGTCGCGCTTCGGCGGCTTGTGGTGTGGCGGGGGCAGCAGGCGGCGGTCGACGTGGCTGCTCAGACCTGGCGGCGTTCGCGTCGCGCAAAAATTCCAGGAGCGGATCGCGCGCCGCGTCACGTTTTGTCTCCGCGGCAGCGTCTCGAAGCGGCGAATCGCGCAGAATTGGCTCGCGTTGACGTTCTTTTGTTGGCGACGGGGTTCCCGCTGGGTCTCGTGCGATGTCGCGGATGGCGGGGCGGGACCCGTCCCTGGCGATATCTCGCGGTGGACCGGGGCTAGGCTCGGGAGCAACGGTCGGATCTGCGCGCCTGTCCTGGCGGCCGTCCGGTGCCGAACCCGCCTGGCCCTCCGCGCTCCGTGTTCCGATCGGGTTACCGACACCGTCGTCGATCACGACGTAAACCTCCCGCTTCGCCTTAACTATATCGGTTAATGGCCTTTGGGGGTAGAGGAAGCTCCGGTTCAGGCTAAGAGGTCAATTTGCTCGTCC
Organism: Alphaproteobacteria bacterium; assembly: GCA_030039775.1. Classification (GTDB taxonomy): domain Bacteria; phylum Pseudomonadota; class Alphaproteobacteria; order ATCC43930; family CGMCC-115725; genus JAATGI01. Next base: position 1,482 of record JASHUX010000151.1, read on the forward strand.
GTCAGTCCGCCCGGCACAACCGTGATGGGCACGCGTAGGCGCCCTGACAACCGGCCGACGAGATGACTTATCAGCGGTCCCGGCCCCTCGGATCCGGTCCCCGCCGCCAAGACCAAGATCGAGATGCTGGGCTCCTCCTCGATCAGAGCCAGCAATTCCTCGGCGCTGTGCCCGTCCCGGAGATGAACCACCGGAAGCTGACCGGATAAGGCGACGACGTCGGCAGCCATTTTTTTCATGAGTTCTTCGGCCTCCGCGCGGCGCTCCGCCACCATCAGTTCCTCGACTTGACGGAATGGTTGCGGCTCCCCGGGCTCGATCACGTGCAATAATGCGACGCGGCCGCCGGTGTGCCTTGCCCGCAGGCATGCAAATCTAAGCGCGACGCGCATTTCTTCCGTCTCGTCGACCACCACAAGAAAGACCCGCGCGGCATTGCCTGGCTCGGTCGTCATGACATTTCGGTCACCGGTTGCGGAATGGAAGGCTGGCGAGCCATCCTGCCATTGCGGTGGTCAACACCGCAATCAAACCATAGGCCAGGGCTTCGCTTTGTGCGAATTGCGACACGTTGGAATCGACCCCCGCTTCGGTTACGAGTAGCGGCACAGTCTCGCTCGCAATTACGCCGCCCTCGCGGAACAAGAAGACCTCGGCCGTGTATTGGCCAACCGGCACGTTCGAGGGGAATGCAATCGTGGTGCGGAACAAATGCTCGCCGATGAGCGAGATTTTGCCGACGCTCTCGACAAATCGACCGTTGCGTTCTTGGCGTCGGACCAACGCCTGGCGGTATGCTGCCTCGCGTCGCGCCCCCAGATCGCGCGGTGAGTGAAGCGACGGATAAAGATATTGAAGTCCGATCGCATGTAGCCGCAGAATTTGCTCCGATGCGATTTTATCGAGCGGTTGATTGCTGATGATCGCATAGAACGCCGGGACATTCTCGAACGTCGCGCGTTCGGTGTTGATCCAGAACCCGAGGATGTGGTGACGGCGACGCACGACGGCGCGGCTGAGCGGGCCCCGCACCACGATCACGATGTCGCCGGGTTCCTGACGCGTTCCGAAGAGAACCAGACTGGTCCCGGTGAACCCCGTGGTAATCGCGACAATATGGTCCGATAAATCCGCCTTCAACGGTTCCGCGGCGCGTGCGCCCGACATCGTGAGCAGCAGTGCGAGCGCCGCCACGCGGGCCGCTCTCATGGGGTGCGCAATTCCAGGGAATAAAGATCGCGGGGCGTAATCGTCAGATCCGCGGCCAGCTTGGCCGCCGCTGCGAGTACCAACACGCCGAGCAATGCACGAAAATACTCGCTTTTGAGCCGACTCCCGATGCGCAGGCCGAACTGAACCCCGATGACGCCGCCAAGAACGAGAATGAGCGCAAGGACGAGGTCGACGGTGCCGTTCTCGATCGCCTGCTGAATAGTGACGGCGGCCGCCACGAAGATAATCTGAAAAAGCGATGTGCCCGGGACCAGCGCGACAGGCATATCGAGCACATAGATCATCGCCGGCACCATGAGAAACCCGCCGCCGACGCCGAGTATGCCCGACAGGAAACCGCCGGCGAACCCGACGCCGACCGGCACGATGGCGCTGATATAGAGCTTGGATCGGCGGAACCGCATCTTCAGCGGCAGGCCATGCGTCCAATTGTGCTGATGGAATTTCCGCTGCGCCGTTGGGCGCGGGAAGAATATGGCGCGCAGGCTCTCGAACAGCATGAAGGCACCGAGCACCCCGAGCATGACGATATAGGCGAGGTTGATGGCGATCTCGATCTGACCGATGCGCCGCAGTTCGGCAAACAGCCAGACGCCGAAGCCGGCGCCGACCAAACCGCCAGCCAGCAATACGAGCCCCATGGTGACGTCGATGTTCCCGCGGCGCCATTGCGCCAACGTCCCGGTAACCGAGCTGCCGACGATCTGGTTGGCGGAAGCGGCGACGGCGTAGCTCGGCGGAATGCCGATGAATATCAGAAGCGGCGTCATCAGCCAGCCGCCGCCGACGCCGAACAAGCCGGACAGGAATCCCACGGCGCCGCCCAGGGCCAATAGCACGACGACGCTTTGCGACATGCCGGCGACGGGCAGATAAATATCCATGCCGCCATAACGGCGGAGTCGGGTGCTTAATTCAAGTCGGCGCGGTCCCGCCTGACCTGACGGCGGCTAGAACAACCACGTTTCCGCGTTTAATACCGGCGCGCCGTCGCCGGCCAGCTTCAATCCCTTGACGCAGCGGATCACGTACCAAACGAACCAGAACACCAAGATGAAATATCCGATAAAAATGAACGAGGTGACGGCGCCGATGAACACATAGAGCAGGCCGATCCAGAATGTGCGGATCTGATAATGGTAATGGGTCCGCACCCAGTGCGGCGCGCCGTCGCGGAATATGTACGCCATCACCA
>JASHUX010000152.1 GCA_030039775.1 Alphaproteobacteria bacterium
GCGGCCGCGAGGCCAGGCTGAGCGATGACGCTACTCACCGTCTATCGTTCGGTGACGGTCGCGGCCGGCCCCCTCACGGCGGCCTATTTGGCGCGGCGTCAGCGTGTCGGCAAGGAAGACCCGGCGCGCATCGCCGAGCGGCGCGGCATCGCGTCGCGCGCGCGCCCCGGGGGCAAGCTGATCTGGATCCATGCCGCGAGCGTCGGTGAGACCTCGTCAATGCTTGGTTTGGTCGATCGTTTGCTCGAAGAGCGCGGCGTGTCGGTATTGCTCACGACCGGCACCGTCACCGCCGCGCGCCTGATCGAGGAGCGCGCGGACCCGCGCGTCATCCATCAATTTGTGCCGCTCGATCATCCGGGCTACGTGCGGACCTTCCTCGATCATTGGCGTCCCGACCTGGCGATGTGGGTCGAGTCCGAGCTGTGGCCGAACCTCATCAGCGCTGCGAATGCGCGGGGCATGCCGATGTTGCTCTTGAACGCCCGGATGTCGCAGCGCTCTTTCCGCGGTTGGCAGTTCCTGCCGAGCGTGATTCGCCCGCTGCTCGGCGGCTTCGATATCTGCCTGGCGCAAGACGCGGTTCATGCCGAACGGCTGAACCGTCTCGGCGCACGCCGCGCCAGTTGCGTGGGCGATCTCAAATCCGCGGCGCCACCGCTGCCGGTCGTGCCGGAAGAACTCGAACGGCTGGCGCGGCAGATCGGCGATCGGCCGATCTGGCTCGCAGCCAGTACCCATGACGGCGAAGAGGCGATCGCGGCCGACACACATCGCGCCTTGCAGCGCGACGTGCCGTCGGTCTTGACGCTGATCGCGCCGCGTCATCCATCGCGCGCCGAAAGCATCGACGCGATGCTGCGCGGCCGCGGTCTATCCGTGGCGCGCCGCTCGGCGCGGCACGACATCGCCGGCAACACCGATATCTACCTCGCCGACACATTGGGCGAGCTCGGCCTATTCTATCGCCTCGCCCGCATCGCGTTCATCGGCGGCTCGCTGGTCCCGCTCGGCGGCCATAATCCCTATGAGGCGGCGCGCCTCGGCTGTGCCATTTTTCATGGCCCCGACATGAGCAACGCCGCGAGCTCGGCGCGGGCGCTTGCCAACGCTTGCGCCGCCGAGATCGTCCGCGACGCCGAGGCGCTCGCGGGCGGCGTGCGCCGACTGATGCACGATCCGGCCGAGCGCGAGCGCCGGGCGGCCGCGGCGAAGGACGTTGCGGACAGCAGCCGCGGCGCGCTTGACGCGGTGATGAAAGCGATCGCGCCGTGGCTCGACCTCGTCGCACCGGTCCATGCCAACATTGTCCCCGCCTGATTTCTGGTCGCGGCCTGGTTTCGTATCGGGTCTGTTGGAGCCAGCGGCGCAAGCCTATGCCGCGCTTGGCGCGGCGCGGCGTGCGTTGGCCAAGCCGTACCGCGCGCGGGTACCGGTGATTTGCGTCGGCAACCTCGTGGTCGGCGGCGCCGGCAAGACGCCGATCGTCGAGAGCCTGGCGCAGATGCTTGTCGCGCGAGGCCGCAAGCCGGCCATCCTTAGCAGGGGGTATGGCGGCAGCGAGCCGGGGCCGGTGCAAGTCGATCTGGCGCGTCACGGCGCCGGTTCGGTGGGCGACGAACCGCTGATGCTGTCGCGAGTAACATCCGTGTGGGTGGGACGCGACCGCGCCGCGGCGGCGCGCGCTGCGAGTGACGCCGGCGCCGACTGTCTGATCATGGATGACGGCTTCCAGAATCCTGGCCTGTACAAAGACCTGTCGCTGCTCGCGATCGACGGCGGTTACGGATTCGGCAACGGCCGCGTCATGCCGGCGGGACCGCTGCGCGAGCCCGCGATCGCGGGTCTCACCCGCACCGATGCCGTGGTGATGATGGGCGATGACTGGTTTGGTTTGATCCCGCGGATCAAAAAGCCGGTGCTGCGGGCGGCGTTGACGCCCATCAACGGCGCGGATTTTTCGGGAAAGAACCTGGTCGCCTTCGCTGGTATCGGCCGGCCGGAAAAATTCTTCGCGACACTGGAGAAGATCGGTGCGCACCTCGTGGCGCGTCGCGATTTTCCCGATCATCACGTTTATAGCGACACCGACCTGCACGCTCTGGCCGACGAAGCAAGAGCAAAAGACGCAACGCTCGTTACTACCGAGAAGGATCGCGCGCGCCTCGCGCCGCCGTGGCGCGATCGCGTCGTGGCGCTCGCCATAACGGTCGCATGGCAGGACGAAGACGCTTTGTCGCGCATGCTCGACAACGTTCTTCGCAATGGTTGACGTGATACCGGAAAGGCGTCTTCGATACTTCATCGAAGGATTGGGCGCGGCGGCAGTCTACGGCATTTACCGCATCATGCCGCTGCCGATAGCGTCGGCGGTCGGCGGCTGGTTCGCGCGCACGGTCGGGCCGCGCGTCGGGGTGAGCAACCGCGCGCGGAAAAATCTGCGCCGCGCCATGCCGGAACTGAGCGAGACGCAGATCGAGGAGATCGTGCGCGGCATGTGGGATAATCTCGGCCGCGTCGTCGCCGAATATCCGCATCTCAGCAAGTTTCAGGTCTACGACCCGAACGGTTATGTCGACACGCGCGGCGTGATCCGCGATCTCAAAGACCATCCGCCCCCGGCTGACAGGCATTACATTTTTTTCTCGGCGCATTACGGCAATTGGGAGATCGCGACGCTGGCGGTGACGCAAGCTGGGCTGAAAGCGGCGGAAATTTACCGCGCCGCCAACAATCCTTTTGTTGATCGATTGATCTTTCATGCGCGCAGCGTCGTCGGAAGCGAGTTGATCGCCAAGGGCGCGGCCGGGCGGCGCGCCGTCGCCGCCTTTCACAAAGGCGCCCATCTCTGCCTCTTGGTCGATCAGAAGATGAATACCGGCATTCCCGTGCCGTTTTTCGGCCGCGACGCCATGACCGAGAAGATGCTGGCACGGCTCGCGCTGCGCTATGACTGCATGGTGGTGCCGGTGCGGGTGGAACGGCTCAAGGGCGTGCGCTTCCGCCTCACCTTCGAGGATCCGTTGTCTATGACGCGCACCGGCGACGACGAGGCGGATCAACGTGCCCTCATGACCCGGATCAATCACCGCGTCGAGGAATGGGTGCGGGAGCGTCCCGACCACTGGTTCTGGCTGCACCGCCGCTGGCCGGATTGAACGATCAGCGCGGTTCAAATTCGAAAAGCAATGGTCTAAGCTTTTCGTTACGCCGCATAACGAAAACCGGGAGCCAACCATGCCGCCGAAGAAAGAGCCGATCACCATTGCCGACCAGGGCTTTTTTTGGGTCGGGGTTCAGCGCAAGAAAATGCCGTACGGCACCATTCCGAGCGGCCAGATGTACGTGCAATACCAAATCCCGGCGAAGCAGACGCACCCCTATCCGCTCGTCCTGGTGCACGGCGGCGGCGGCCAGGGGCTCGACTATGCCGGTACGCCGGATGGGCGCGAGGGCTGGGCAACGTGGTTTCTGCGCCAGGGATACGCCGTCTATGTCGTCGACCGGCCCGGCCATGGCCGCGCGCCTTATCATGCCGATGCGCTCGGCCCGGCATCCACGCCCGCAACCTATGAGGTGCTCGGCAACCTCTTCACCCAGCCGGAAGAGAAGATGCCGGACGCCTATCCCCAGGCGAAGCTGCACAATCAATGGCCGAAGCGCGACGCGGCAGGGACCGAGGCGATCCTCGATCAGATGCTCGCGGGCATGGGCCCGATGCCGACCGACCTCCCGGCTTATCAGGCCAATATGGCGCGCGTCGGCGGCGAGCTGCTCGACCGCATCGGCCCATCGGTCGTGATGACACATTCGATGGGTGGCCCGTCGGGCTGGATGATGATCGAAGCCCGGCCGAAGCTGGTGAGGGGTATGATCGCGGTCGAACCGTTCGGTCCGGCTTTCGCCAAGAACCAGTTCGGCAGTCTCGATTGGGGCCTGACCTCGGCGCCGGTCGCCTACGATCCGCCGGCATCGCATCCGGAGGAATTGAAGCGCGAATTGAAGAAGGCCCCCGCCCCTGGTTTGGCCGATTGCTACGTCCAGGCCGAGCCCGCGCGGAAACTCAAGAACTTCGGCGGCATTCCGATCCTCGTCATGGTCG
>JASHUX010000153.1 GCA_030039775.1 Alphaproteobacteria bacterium
CGGCGCTGTCCTACCGACAAACTGCCGGGGCAGAGGCGCTCGCTTGGCAGGCCAATATGATTGCCGCTGGGAGCGCCGCCGTTGCGCTTGCTTCCGTTGTTGTGACGATCGTTTTGGGCCTGCGTAAACGGACGATCTAAATCCCCACGACCATCTTGCTTCTTCTTGCGACCCTATGTAGAGTTGCGACTATGGAACCTCGGATGTCCGCTCAAACCCTCAAGGTTTTGGGCGCGTTACTATCGAACCCCCGCGACGAACTATCAGGCGCCGATATCGCTCGCGCAACCAAACTGGCGTCGGGAACCATGTACCCGATCCTTCTTAGGCTGGAGCAGGCGGGGTGGTTGGTAAGTCGATGGGAAAGAGAAAATCCGGAACAACTCGGACGGCCTCGTCGCCGTTTCTACCGTGTCACAGCGCTCGGGGCACAGCGGACGCGGGCGGCAATAACTGAATTGCGGCCGGCATTTGGAGCTGTCTCATGGGCCTAATTCTAACATTCGCTCTGGCGTTGCTTGCAATATTGATCGCCGCGTTACCGAAACTCCTCTCAGATGAGTTTGTCGCGTGGGTCCCCCTCCTCATCCGTGGAATGCTTGCGAGTGCAGCGCGCCGATCACCGACGACGCCCGGGCGATCTTGGAGGAGATGGCGATCCCGCAATGGATGATCGCGCTGATCCCGACCGCGCCGGCGCAGCAAGGCGAAATCTTGAGGCAAATGGTCCTCATGGCGGACCTCGCCGGTCCGCCGCCCGCGAACAAGCTGGCGAAGCGCGCGGAGCAATTGCTGATCTTCGGCGGTGCCGCGCAATTGCCGACGCCGGGGGACCGCATGTCGGGCGCCTGCCTTGGCGCCGAAGGATGCACCGCTGCGATGTCGAAATACATCCTGGCCCAGCTCAAGCTCGAATATCCGCGGGAGCTGGCGCATATGAGCGACGCGCTGGCGAATTGCCAGTCGTCCGGCGAGCTCAAGAATTTGTGCGAGCAAGCGGCGCGAACCGGCGTGCTGGAAGTCGTGCGTCGTCCGTTCGCGCAACTCAAGCCCGAGGACGTGAAGCCCGGCAGCCTGACCATCGCGCAAAAGCCGGGCGGGACTCACGTGTTCGGCTGGACGCGCGTGCCGTTGGCGTGGAACTGGTCGCCGACCGACAAGATGGCGATCGGCAATTCCGGGCTCGCGCAGTACGGCGACCGCATGATACTCGCGCAGGAGTATATAAGCGGGGATCCGCTCGAAAATGTCGCCGACCCGCACAACGACCACGGGCCGATCAACAGTCGCAACGTCGTGCTGGCCGGTGGGCGGCCCAATCTCGAGGACCCGCACACCAATGTCTACGCGGCGCGGGGCAGCGATTTCGTTCTGGTGAATCTGATGTGACGGCAGGGAATCGCGCGGCCAATCGTTGCCTGGCCGCGCGACACTCGGCATAGTCGACCCGTCATTTCTCGGAGGGACGTAATGAGAAAATTCGCCTTGTTTGCCGCCGTCGCCGCTCTGTCAGTCGGCGCTTACGCGTTGCCAAGCCATGCGGCGACGTTGACCGCGCCGAACGCCGGCATCGGCTCGGCTCATGCCATCACACAGATCGACTGCGTGATCCATGTTCATAAACATTGGGTCCCGCGCCATGTGAAGCCCGACGGCACCGTCGTCGAGGGCCATTGGGTGCATCGCCGCGTGAAGGTGTGTAACTGATTCGCTTAGCGCAGCAGCGCTAACTTTCGCGTATCGACCCGTCGAAGATCGCCGCGGCGTACCGTGACGCCGCGGCGATCGAAATATTCCAGCAATTCGATCGCCGCTTTGCGGCCGGTATCGAGCCGGTCGCGAAGCTGCGTTGCGGCGAATTGACCGTCCGGCGATTGTCCCAGCGAGGCCACGACGGCCGCCGCTTCGGCCACTGCGCCGTGCAGGAAAAAATGATCGGGTGCCACTTCATCGACCAGCCCAAGCGTCGCGAGCTGCTTCATGAATTTGCGCGTGTCGCCGTCGGTAACGCCGATTTTCTTGGCGATATCGACGAGACGCGGCGGCTGAAAACGGTCACCGTCGCTGAGCAGCGGCCGGATTTTTTGCCAGCGCGCTTCCTGCGCCGGGGACAGACGCGTCGCATGACCGGGCAATCGCACCAAGCCGCCCGCGACCGCAATGACGTTCTGCCGTGCCAATTCACCGAGCGCCGCGGTGAAGAGATACGCGGACAAACGCGGCTCGACCGCCCGCCGCAGCGCGTCGGGCGGCGCGCCGTCGGCCGCGGGATTGGCCGCGTGGAAGGTTGCGAGCGCGGCGTGCAGCGATTGCCGGAACGCGGCCCAATGCCGGCGGGCTAGGGCGTAGGTCGTGCCGCGCGCCGCGAGCCGGATCGCATCGATATCGACGGGTGGCGCCACGGCGCGGTCGCGCCAAAAGGCATCCAGATCGAGATAGTAGGGCGGGCGATCGAGGAGCGCGGGAACGGGCGCGTCGGTCAGCATCGCCGCGAGCTGCGTCAGCCGTGCCGGCGTGCGCCGCCGGCGGGCCGGGGCGCGCGGATCGACGAAGCGGCCGCCGCCGATGGTGCGCTGCGCAGACGTATCGCGCAGCACGAACCGGTCGCCGGCCGCCGCGGCGATCGGCCGGTCGAGCACGAGTTGCGCCCAGCCTTCGGCGCCCGGCTCGATCGCGTCACAATCGAGCGGCACTAACCGCGCGCCGGTCTCGGTCGCGGCGTGGTGCAGCCGCACCGGCAGCCACAAGCCGAGCGGATCGCGCTCCGACGCCAGCACGCGGAGCCGCGCGTCGATCCGCGCCGTCGGCGCGTGGAGATGCGGGTCGAGCACCAGGTCGCCGCGGCTAATCGCGTCCTTGGTGACGCCGTCGCCCGCGAGGTTAAGGGCGCAGCGCTGCCCCGCGACGCCGCGCACGGCGGGCTGGTTCTGCGCGTGGATCGAGCGCACCCGCGCGGAGAGACCCGACGGGCTGACGGTGACCGCGTCGCCCACGGCGACGCTGCCCGACAGCACCGTCCCCGTCACCACCGTGCCGACGCCCCGCAGCGTAAAGCAACGATCGATCGCGAGACGAAAGCGGCCGTGCGTGTCACGGGGCTGGGTCTCGCGCGCAGCATCGAACAGTCGCGCGCGCAGCTTATCGATGCCCCGGCCGGTAACGGTCGAGGTTTCAATAATTACGGCCGATTTGAGGGCCGTATCCGCGAGCAATGTTCGGATGTCCGCGATCACGCTGGCGCGGCGTTCGGCCGGCGCGAGGTCGCATTTCGTCAGGCAAACCAGGCCGCGCGTCGCGCCCAAGAGATCGGCGATGGCAAGATGCTCGACGGTCTGCGGCATGACGCCGTCGTCGGCCGCCACCGCGAGCAGCACGACGTCGATGCCAGTCGCGCCGGCCAGCATGTTGTGCAGGAAGTGCTGATGGCCCGGCACGTCGACGAAGCCGACGATCGAGCCGTCCGGCGCGGGCATGTAGGCGAAGCCGAGATCGATCGAGATGCCGCGGCGCTTTTCCTCGGCGAGCCGGTCGGGATCGACGCTGGTCAGCGCGCGGACCAGCGCGCTCTTGCTGTGATCGACATGGCCGGCGGTGCCGACGATCATGGCGCCGCTGCGAGCGCCGCGAGATTGGCGGCGAAGCCCGCTTCGTCGTCGAGGCAGCGCAAATCGAGCAACAGTGCGCGGCGCTCGATCCGCCCGATCACCGGCACCGGCAGCGCGCGCAGCCGCGCCGCCAGCGCATCCAGCCCGTCGCCGCGGATCGCCAGCGCGAAACTCGGGATGGTCTCGACCGGCAACGCGCCCGACCCGATCTGACTCTTGCAGGCGACGACATCGACGGCAAACCCGGCCAGCGACCATTGCGCCGCCAGCCGGCGCGCCAGCGTCTCGATCGCCGCCGCCGGCCGCGCCAGATGGCGCAGCGTCGGCAAGCACGCGGCAAGCCGGTCCGGGTCGCGATAGAGTCGCAGCGTCGCCTCGATCGCGGCGAGCCGCATCTTGTCGACGCGCAGCGCGCGCTTCATCGGGTTGCGATTAAGCTGCGCGATGGCGGCGCGCTTGCCGGCGACGAACCCCGCCTGCGGTCCGCCAAGCAATTTGTCGCCGGAAAACGTCACCAGGTCGGCGCCGTCTTTCACCGCCTCGGCGACGGTCGGCTCGTGCGCCAAGCCCCAGCGCGCCAAGTCCACCAGTGTGCCGGCGCCGAGATCGTGCACCAGCGGCTTCTTTCGTTTGTGCGCCAGCGCCACGAGCTCGCGCGGCGGTACCTCGGCGGTGAAGCCCTCGACACGATAGTTCGAGGTGTGGACCTTGAGCACCAGGCCCGTCTCCGGCCCGATGGCGGCGGCGTAGTCCTTCAGGTGCGTGCGGTTGGTGGTGCCGACCTCGACCAGGCGCGCACCGGCGCGCGCCATGATGTCGGGCATGCGGAACGCGCCGCCGATCTCGATCAGTTCGCCGCGCGACACCACGGCATCGCGCCCCGCCGCGAACGTGTTGAGCGTCAGCAGCACCGCTGCCGCGTTGTTGTTGACCACGGTCGCGTCCTCGGCGCCGGTCAGCTCGCGCAGCAAGCCGCGCACGTGGTCGTCGCGCTCGCCGCGCCCGCCGCTGTCGAGGTCGTATTCGAGCGCCACCGCGCCGCGCATCGCGCGCGCCGCCGCCTCGACCGCCGCTTCGGCCAGCACCGCGCGGCCGAGAT
>JASHUX010000154.1 GCA_030039775.1 Alphaproteobacteria bacterium
TTGGGCGCGGTGGCGGAGCTGACCCTGTACCGGCCGCTTTATCGCCGCGGCGAGCTCGCTCAGGCGTTGATGACGTTCGGCCTGACCTTCGTCGCCATCGCGGCCTTGACCTCGATCTTCGGCGGCAACGCCAAGCCGCTGGCGGTGCCGCATTTCCTCGCCGGCCTGACCGATCTCGGCTTCACGCAGTATCCGACCTATCGCTTGTTCCTGATCGCGCTCGGCGCCGTGATGGCGCTGGTGTTGTGGCTGATCATCGACCGCACGCTGTACGGTGCGCGGCTGCGCGCCGCGGTCGACAATCCGCGCATGGCGCGCGCGGTCGGGATGGACGTCAACCTGCTGTTCACCGGGACGTTCGCGGCGGGCTGCGCGCTCGCAGGGTTCGGCGGCGTGGTCGGCGCCGACATGCTGCCGGTCGAGCCCTATTACGCGCTCCGCTATTTGGTGATCTTCCTGGTCGTGGTCGCGGTCGGCGGCATCGGCAATTTCAAGGGCTCGTTCGTCGCGGCGTTGGCGATCGGCGCTATCAGCACGGTCGGTACGTTCCTGGTGCCCAACGCCTCCGCCTATATCGTCTACGCGCTGGTGCTGGTGCTGCTGCTGTGGCGGCCGCACGGGCTGTTGCCGGCGAAATCGGCGCCGTGACGGCGCGCCCCGAAATCTCGGCGCCGGCGCTGGCGCGCCTCCAGGTCACGGGCCGCTTCGGCTGGGCGTGGCATGTGCTGCCGTGGGGCATCGCGGTCGCGACCTATTTCTTCGCCGGCTCTTATCTGACGCTCGGCACCGCCGCGCTCGAGATGATCCTGTTCACGCTGTCGATCGACCTGGCGCTCGGCTATGCCGGGATCATCACCTTCGGCCAGGCGGCGTTCTTCGGCGTCGGCGCCTATGCCGCCGGCCTGCTCTCGATCCATCTCACGCCCGATCCGATCCTCGGCCTGTTGTTCGGCACCGGCGCCGCGGCGCTGCTCGGCCTGGCGACGGGCGTGCTGATCCTGCACACCGAGGGCGTCACGCTGATGATGCTGACGCTCGCCATCGCTTCGATGATCGGCGCGTTCGCGTCGCAAGACGGCGACCTCACCGGCGGCGACAACGGCTTGCAGGGCATGCACATCTCGCCGCTGTTCGGCGTCTTCCCGTTCGATCTCTGGGGCAACACCGCCTATCTCTACGCGCTCGGCGTGCTGTTCCTGTGGTTCGTCGCGGCGTGGCGCATCGTGCGCTCGCCGTTCGGCCGCTCGCTCGACGGCATTAGGCAAAGCCCGCGCCGCATGCGCGCCATCGGCACGCCGGTGTGGTGGCGGCTGGTGGCGATGTACACGCTCGCCGCCGCGATGGCCGGCACGGCCGGCGCGTTGAAGGCGCAGACCAACCAGTTCGTCGGCCTCGATTCGCTCGATCTGCTGATCTCCGGCACGGCGCTGGTGATGCTGATCCTGGGCGGCACGCGGCGGCTCTACGGCGCTTTTGTCGGCGCCGCCTTCTATGTCGTGGTGCAGGACCTCGCCGCCGAGTTCGATCCGTTCCGCTGGATGTTCGTGATCGGCGGCTTGCTGGTCGTGATGGTCCTGTTCCTCGACGGCGGCTTGATGGGCGTCGCCGACTGGCTGCGCGGCGCGACGGCACGGCTCTGGGCCACGACGGCGCGCAAGTGAGCGACACCGCCGCCGCGCTGTCGGTGCGCGGCCTTTCCAAAAGCTTCGGCGCGCTGACAGTGGCGCAGTCGATCGATCTCGATCTCAAGCCCGGCGCGCGGCTCGGCCTGATCGGCCCCAACGGCGCGGGCAAGACCAGCTTCGTCAATCTCCTCACCGGTATGCTGCGCGCCGACGCCGGCGCCATCGTTCTGAGCGGCGAGGACATAACAAGCTTCAAGCCGGAGGCGCGTGTCCGTCGCGGTCTGGTGCGCACGCATCAGATCAACACGCTGCTGCATGAGACCAGCCTGCGCGAGAACGTCGCGATCGCGGTCGCCGAGCGCGAGAATTTCGCCTGGCGCTTCCTGCGCTTCACACCGCAATGGAAGCGCTGCCTCGCCGAGGCCGAAACCCAGCTCGCGACGTTCGGCATTGCCGATCTCGCCGACCGGACGGTCGCGGAACTGCCCTACGGCCAGCAGCGGCTGTTGGAAATCGCCATCGCATTGGTGTTGAAGCCGCGCGTGCTGTTGCTCGACGAGCCGGCGGCCGGCGTACCGGGGGCGGAGGCGTATGCGATCCACGCCGCGCTTGACACGCTGCCCCCCGATATCGCGATCCTGATGATCGAGCACGACATGGACGTGGTGTTCCGCTTCGCGCGGGAGATCGCGGTGCTGGTGCAGGGCCGCGTGCTCACGACGGGGACGCCGCAGCAAATCACCGCCGATCCCCAGGTTCGCGCGGTTTATCTCGGTCGGAGCGCCGCATGACGACGGCGCTCGCCGTCGAGGATTTGACCGCGGGCTACGGCCCGACGGTCGTGCTCGACGGCGTGTCCTTCGATCTGGCGGCTGGAAGCACACTCGCCGTGCTCGGCCGCAACGGCGTCGGCAAGACGACGCTGCTGGCAACCCTCATGGGCTTCACCAACCGGCATCGCGGCACGATCCGCTTCGCCGACCAGCCGATCCAGACCGTCGCCTCGCATCGCCGCAATCGCTTGGGGCTGGGCTATGTGCCGCAGGAGCGGGAAATCTTCCCCTCGCTCTCCGTCGAGGAGAATTTGCTGGTGGCGCGGCGCGACGGCGGTTGGACGATCGGCGCCGTGTACGAGCTGTTTCCGGCGTTGAAGGACCGCCGCTACAACGCCGGCAACCGGCTCTCGGGCG
>JASHUX010000155.1 GCA_030039775.1 Alphaproteobacteria bacterium
CCACTATCGTGATCTTGCCCGATAGGGGACTGCCGATCGGGCCCGCTTTAGGGCGCCGAGACGGAGTCATGCGCCAGGGCTCGTCCGCATCCTCATCTTCGACAGGCATGCGGACGCCCAGGACACGGCCTCGCGCCTCCGCATCGTCAACGATTTCGGCGGCGGCCTTGGCTGATAACCGTGGCCTCGCAGCCAGAAACGCCCATTGGTCGTCGTACGGACGAAGATCATGGTCGACGAAGACACTGTTTCCAAGCTCGCGCGCCCGGTGCTGCAAAGGCAAGGCGATTAGATTGCCGAAACCGCCGACCGGCATGGTGTCCTGGCTCGGGAAAAAGCGATCATATGAGGCGAAACCTATTTCGGGCCGACGCTCCATTGTCTCTGTCAGCATGGCCGCGCCAAGCTGCCGAGCGGTGCGCGCCGAAACCGGCTCGGAGAAGAAAATCCACACATGACCGCCATTGCCGGATCGAGACCGCTCAAGGGCCGCCGGCACGCCCTTGGCCTGGCAAGTTTCAAGCACGGCCAAGGCGTCAGCCGCCCAACTCTCCTCGTCAAAATCAGCGGCCAAAAACCAGCAGGTCTCGTCAGGAAGCAGCGGATAAACACCCGCCACGAAATCGCCGCCAGAACGGTGTGCGCCCTCGCCGCGCAGATGCTTTTCGATAATGCCGTCGGTGACCGGGATGAAGGCTTGATGAGGGCATTCCCCACATTTGACCTGGGGCTTGCCGCATATCCCCTTGACCCACTCGTTGGCGCACGCGGGCGCATAGCCCGAGTTCGCGGTCTTTCGATTTTCCCACCTGACAGGGAATACGTCAGCGCGACCTGCGAACAGGCGCCGAAAAAGCTCAACCTTTTCCGCGGCGGGTGCCGCAGCTGTCACCCTCGGCGCATCTGCAATGGCGGGTGACGAATAATTCGCGACCGTCGTCGAGCGCTGGTTCACGAGACCTCTTAGCGCGGCCTCGAGCTCTTTCCGCTCCGCCTCATTTGCGGCTATACGGGCTCGAACCTGCTCAAGTTCGTGCGCAGCCTCGGCGTCACCGCCCAGCGCCTGTCTTTTCGACACATCTCGGCTCAGCCAAGTCTTCATAGAGCGGGTTCTCCAGGTGATCGCCGTCCGCTAACCTTCGAAGAGCTTCGCCAGGTCTTCCATCGGCCGGAAGAGCTTCATCGGTTGATCGGGAAGTGGCAGAAAGCTCTCACGTAAATAGAACTGACGGGCCGCCTCATCTTTGGCATCGAGGATAACTGCAAATGAGGCGATCTCGCTACGAACCGCGCGATGCAACGCGTCCGCTAACAGAAATCGGCCGTACCCTCGCCCTTGATAGTTTCGATCGACGGCGAGCCGGCCCAAAAGCGTCGCCGGGACGAGCGGATAGCGCGGCAGCTTGCGGGTGATATCAGCCGGAAACTCGGCGAGTTTCACGCCGGTTGCGGATAAAGTGTAATAGCCGCCGATGGCGCCGTCCGGCAGCACGAGTACGAACGGCGCCGCCATGTTCTTGCGGGCATCCTGGCCAGCCTGGCTTCGTAGATAGCGATCGAGCGCTTCGGCGCCGCTGACGAACGAACCACGATCGTGCTGCGGACCAAGCGCCTCGACCCGAAGCGATCCCTCCGGAGCGCCTGGCACCGGCTATACGCCGGTGGCTTCGCGATAGCGGCGCACCGTGTCGAGCAGGCGGTCGTTGACGGGCTTCGGATTCAACAGAGCATCAACAAACGCCTGGCTGTCGCGCACCGACAGTTCGATCTGCTGGTGTTCCTCAATCGCCCGCCGTGCAGCATCCTGGACGCTGGTCAGCACGAAATCTGTGACCGTCCGTCCCTGGAGGGCGGCGGCGTGTTCGATAAGCGTCTTCTGCTCCGCCGTCACCCGCGTCTCAAGGCGTTGCGCGCGGGTGCGACCGCGGACCGATTTCGAGGCTACGTTTGCCATAGCGATACTCCTATCGCCAATGTACGGCCAATGCCCGGCCATTTCAAGAGCTGAAGCCCTCGCATGACTCCTTCCGGGAACGGTTTCGGCGGTCATGCCTCAGTCGTAAAAAAAGCTCCGAAGAGGCTATAATTTACCCTTTTCATTACAGTATCAAAAATTTACCGGCCAGGAAAAGACCGTCAGCGCTATCCGCGCTATCTGACGGTCTTTTGATTTTGGCAGGTGACCACTTCAAAAAAGACCGTCAGAAAGACCGTCACCTAATCCAGCTTTCGCAACTCAAGAATACTTCGGCCGTAGGAACTCCCTTTTCAGTTCAAGCGGTTACCAGATCTGACGGCCGAACCGACAATGTGTTGGACCATTCCAAATCCTATATAAGATACTGAATTGTAAGAAGAATTTTTACCCTCTCACTCCCACTCGATCGTGCCGGGCGGTTTCGAGGTCACGTCGTAGACTACGCGGTTGATGCCGCGCACTTCGTTGATGATGCGGGTCGCGGTCGCGCTCAAGAAGCCGTGGCTGAAGGGATAAGAATCCGCGGTCATGCCGTCGGTCGAGGTCACGGCCCGCAGCGCCAGCACGTGGTCGTAAGTGCGGCCGTCGCCCATCACGCCGACCGTGCGCACCGGCAATAACACGGCGAATGCCTGCCAGATTGAATGGTACAAACCGGCGCGGCGGATCTCGTCGAGATAGATCGCGTCGGCCTTCCGCAAAATGTCGAGCTTGTCGCGCGTGATCGCGCCGGGCACCCGGATGGCGAGGCCGGGCCCTGGAAACGGATGGCGCCCGACCAGTTGCTCCGGCAGGCCCAGCTCGCGGCCGAGCGCGCGCACTTCGTCCTTGAACAACTCGCGCAGCGGCTCGACGAGCTTCAGCTTCATCCGCGCCGGCAAGCCGCCAACATTGTGATGCGACTTGATGGTGACGCTCGGGCCGCCAGTGAAGCTGACGCTTTCGATCACGTCAGGGTACAGCGTGCCCTGCGCAAGAAAGTCGGCACCACCAAGTTTTTTCGCTTCCTCGTCGAACACATCGATGAAGGTGCCGCCGATGATCTTGCGTTTCTGCTCGGGATCCTCGACACCGGCGAGCTTGCCGAGGAACAGGTCGCTCGCGTCGCGATGCACCAGCGGAATGTTGTAGTGGCCGCGGAACAGGTCGACGACTTCCTCGGCCTCGCCCTGCCGCAACAGGCCATGATCGACGAAGATACAGGTGAGTTGGTCGCCGATCGCCTCGTGCAGCAATACCGCAGCGACAGAGGAATCGACGCCGCCCGACAAGCCACAGATCACGCGCGACTTGCCGACCTGTTGCCGGATGCGCGCGATCTCTTGCGCGCGGAACGCGGCCATCGACCAGTCGCCGCTCAGCCCCGCGACACGATGGGTGAAATTCTTGAGCAAGGCCGCGCCGTCAGGCGTGTGTACGACCTCGGGATGGAACATCAGGCCGTAGAATTTGCGTTTGTCGTCGGCGATGACGGCGAACGGCGCGCCCTCGCTGATTCCGGCGATACGGAAGCCGGGCGGCGCTGCGGTAATGCGGTCGCCGTGGCTCATCCAGACCTGGTGCCGCTCGCCGGGTTGCCACAGCCCGTCGAACAAGGCGCAGTTCTCGCGGATTTCGAGGAAGGCGCGGCCGAATT
>JASHUX010000156.1 GCA_030039775.1 Alphaproteobacteria bacterium
GCATTGCGGACATTTGGTCCAGAGATTGTCCGGCACGTCCTTCCGCGCCGGCACCACGGCGCGAATTTTCGGCAGCACGAAATTGCTGATCCAGCTCATGGGCGAGCACCTCGCACGCCTTGTGCCAGTGCGTTCACATCCGCCAGCACCGCGTCGACAAGGCCAGGCTTGCCGATATTGGCGGCGAGCTTATCGACCAGCGCCGAGCCGACGACTGCCGCGTCGGCGATACGCGCGATCTCGGCCGCTTGTTGCGGCGTCTTGATGCCGAAACCGACGGCGACCGGCAGCGTCGTATGCCTTTTCAGGCGCGCCACCGCTTCGGCAACGCCATCGATCGCGGCGGAGTGCGTGCCGGTGATGCCGGCGATGGCGACGTAATAGAGAAACCCGGAGATGTTGTTCAGCACGGCGGGAAGCCGCTCGTCGTCGGTGGTCGGCGTTGCGAGACGGACAAAGTCGATCTCGGCGTCGCGCGCCGGCAAGCATAGCTCGTCATCGTGCTCGGGCGGGAGATCGACGACGATCAGCCCGTCGATGCCGGCGGCCTTTGCCTCGGCCAGGAATTTCGGCACGCCGTAACGATGGATCGGATTGTAGTAGCCCATCAGCACGATGGGCGTCGTCTTGTCTTGTGCGCGAAAACCGCGCACAAGGGCGAGCGTGCCGGCGAGAGTCATGCCGGCCTTGAGCGCGCGCAGTCCTGCCGCCTGGATTGACGGCCCATCCGCCATCGGATCGGAGAACGGCATGCCGACCTCGATCAAATCCGCGCCCGCGCCCGGCAATTTCGCCAGCAGCGCGGAGAACGTCGCGGGATCTGGATCGCCGCAGGTGAGATACGTCACCAGACCCGCACGGGCAGACTGCTTCAATTCGGCAAAACGCCCGTCGATACGGCTCATAACTCGACGCCGAGCCTCTTGGCGACGGTGAAAATGTCTTTGTCGCCGCGGCCGGAGAGATTCACGACCAGCAGATGATCTTTACCCAGGTTCCGTGCGCGCTTTCCCGCCTCGGCGATGGCATGGGCGGATTCGAGTGCCGGGATGATGCCTTCAAGCCGCGTCAACAGCTGGAATGCGTCGAGCGCCTCGCGGTCGGTCACCGCGACGTACTCGATGCGCTCGATGTCGTGCAGCCAGGCGTGCTCCGGGCCGATGCCGGGATAATCGAGGCCGGCTGAGATCGAGTGCGTGTCGATGATCTGCCCGTCGCGATCTTGCAGAAGATAGGTGCGGTTGCCATGCAATACGCCCGGCCCGCCGCCATTGATTGAGGCGGCGTGACGTCCGGTCTCGACCCCCTCGCCCGCTGCCTCGACGCCGATCATCTTGACCGACGGATCGTCGAGAAAGGGATGAAACAAGCCCATCGCATTGGAGCCGCCGCCGACGCAGGCCATCAGCGTGTCGGGCAACCGACCCTCGGCGCGCCGCATTTGCGTCTTGACCTCGTCGCCAATGACGCATTGGAAATCGCGCACCATGACGGGATAGGGATGCGGGCCTGCAACGGTGCCGATGCAATAATAAGTGTCGGCGACGTTCGCGACCCAGTCGCGCAGCGCCTCGTTCATCGCGTCCTTTAGCGTCGCGGTGCCGGAATAGACCGCGCGCACCTCGGCGCCCAACAGTTTCATGCGGAAGACATTGGGCTGCTGCCGCTCGATATCGACGGCGCCCATATAGACGACGCACGGAATATCGAAGAGGGCACACACAGTGGCAGTGGCGACGCCGTGCTGGCCCGCACCGGTCTCGGCGATGATCCGCCCCCTGCCCATGCGTTTCGCCAACAGGATCTGGCCCATCGTGTTGTTGATTTTGTGGGCGCCGGTATGGTTCAGATCTTCGCGCTTCAGATAAACTTTCGCGCCGCCCCAATGCGCGGTCAGCCGCTCGGCGAAATAGAGCGGGCTGGGCCGGCCGACGTAATGTTCAAGGTAGTAGCTCAGCTCCCTCGCAAAGCCCGGATCGCCGCGCGCCGCGTCGTAGGCGCGCTCGACCTCGAGGATCAGCGGCATCAGTGTCTCGGCGACGAACCGCCCGCCGTGACGGCCAAAAAGGCCGCGATCGTCGGGCCCGGCGCGATAGGTATTGGGAGCAGGCATCGAGTTTACAATGAGCGAGCCATCGGTTCGGGGGAGCGCGTTTCTACCGCGAAACGGCGCGTCACTCAAATCCCGGCGGCGGCGTGGCGGTCATGATTGGCGTCGCGACCGGTCCGGGATCGACAATATCGAGCGCTCCATTCCGGACGGCGCACGCCACCGATTTGGCAACGTTGATGGTTTCTCCTAACGAATCGGCCCGGCTTCGGTCGAACTTGCTGGTCGCGAGCGTGCGCGCGGCCTGACTTGCGGACGCGGCGCGGTGATAGGCGACGGTGACGCTGGGAAAGGTTTTCGCACTGAGCGCGTCGGCGCTCGGCAGCGACACCAGAAACAACGTCGCCTTGCCACCGTCGGCGAACCAGTACGTAACCTGGGGCGCGGGCACCGGTGGGCGGGCGCCGGGTGCGACGGCGCCACTATCGGCGTCGATGACAAAGCTCGTTATGTCCTTTTCCGCATCCGAGCTCATCACCACTTTGCCGGTGTCCGACGCCCAGATCGCGATCGTGTTGCCCTTGCCCGGTTGACGCGCCGGATCAACCAGCTGGATCAGCAGCGTGCGCTGCGCCGGCGCCACAATGCGAAGTTCGGCTGGGTCCTTGACGTCGGGCGCACCCTCAGTGATGTAGCCGTGCGCGCCGTCGGGCCGCAGGAAGGCGGCGCAGGTGCCGAGCGCCGCCTTGCCTTGCTGCATCGCGGTAGTGTCCACCTTGACCCGCGGCACCACCAGCCAGAATTGTTTGGCGCGGCTTTCGTCGCAGCCTAGCGCCTCGTCGCTGTCGCCCTGGGACGGCGCGAATTGAGACAGGGCATCGCCTTCACCGCGTAGTGTTGTCAGATCGATCCAGGACTCTTCGAAGCTCGGCATATCGGTCAAAGCGGTGAAGCCGCAAGTTCCTTGCCGCGTCAGGCGCAATGGGGACAGGCTGTAACTCATATCGAAACTGTTGCGAAGGCCGCCGCCGTTACCGAGAAAGGACGTGTTGATCGAATTGGCGGCGACTGTCACCTCGGGCGGCTCCAGATCGAAAGTCAGACATTGCTTCATGATGAGTTGCGGCTTATCGGCGACGCTGCCGGTCCGCCGTAACAGCCAATATTCGAACGGCCCGTCGCCAAGGCATTGGGTGCCGTCGGCGGCGACCAGACTCGGAACCAGCAGTTGCACAACCGCAAGCTTAGCGCCGCGGGCATCGCGACCGGCATCGAACGTCTTCACGACCGAGCACCCGTCCCGCGCCACACACAGATCGGGATCGGGCGGTCCAGAGTCGGCCGCGAACGCCCTGGTCGCGACCATCGTTGCCGCTGCGATCGCGAAAAGAAGACGCATTCCCCGACTAGCCGCCAATCGCATGAGCGGCCCGGAGGAAGGCCCCAATCTTGGCGGGATCTTTGAGGCCGGGCCGGCTCTCGACACCGGAAGAGACGTCAACCGCGACGGCATGAGTGATCGTCACCGCTTCGGTGAGGTTGTCCACCGTAAGACCGCCTGACAGCATCCACGGCACCGGCCAAGTCCGCGTGCCGAGCAATTGCCAATCGAAGACGAGGCCGTTGCCGCC
>JASHUX010000157.1 GCA_030039775.1 Alphaproteobacteria bacterium
TTTTCGCTGCCGATGCTGCCCGACGCCTCGTCTCTGTTCGCGCCACTGATCTACACGCTGAGCGTCGTCGCCATCATCTACACCTCGCTGGTGGCACTGGCGCAAGAGGATATGAAGAAGCTCATCGCCTATTCGTCGGTAGCGCATATGGGCTTCGTCACCATCGGTATTTTCACCGGCACGCCCGAAGGCATGCAGGGCGCCATGATTCAGATGCTGAGCCACGGCATCGTCTCAGCCGCCTTGTTCCTGTGCGTCGGCGTTGTCTATGACCGGCTGCACACGCGCGAGATCGCGCGCTATGGCGGCCTGGTTCACAATATGCCGAAATATGCCTTCGTCTTTATGGTGTTCACCCTGGCCGCGGTCGGCCTGCCGGGTACCAGCGGATTCGTCGGCGAGTTTCTATCGCTGATTGGTGCGTTCAAGATCAATACCTGGGTCGCGTTCCTGGCGACCACCGGCTTGATCCTCGGCGCTTGCTATATGCTTTACCTCTATCGCCGGGTCATTTTCGGCGTTATCACGCGCGATGACGTCCGGGCGATGCTCGACCTGAACTGGCGCGAGGTGGTGATGTTCGCGCCGATGATCGCGATCGTGATCTGGATGGGCATTTATCCGTCGAGCTTCCTCCATCCGATGCAGCCGGCCACCGCCCACATCGTCCAGCATATTGAGGCGTCGCGGCAGGCCGTGCCGTACACCGATCTGGCGGCGCGTTGACCATGCCGATCTACGCCCTTCCCAATCTCCTCTCCGCGCTGCCGGAAATCTTCCTGGCGGTGGCCGCGATGGCGCTGTTGATCCTCGGCGTGTTTCAGGGCGAGGCCCGCGCCGCCAAGGAAGTGTCCTGGCTCGGCGTCGTCGTGCTGGTCGTCGCGATCTTCATGGTCGGGGCGCAGAACGGTGTGCGGCACGTCACGCTGGGTGGACTGTTCATCACGGACAGCTACAGCATCTTCGCAAAGATTCTGGTGCTCATCGGCTCGGCGCTCTCGCTGGTCCTGTCGATTCGCTACAACGAGCGCCAGAACATCGCGCGCTTCGAGTTTCCGGTGCTGGTGCTGCTCAGTACCACCGGCATGCTGATGATGATTTCGGCCAACGACTTGCTGGCGCTATATGTCGGTCTCGAACTGCAGTCGCTGGCGCTGTACATCGTCGCCAGCTTCGATCGCGACAATGCCCGGTCGAGCGAGGCGGGCCTTAAGTATTTCGTCCTCGGCGCGCTCGCCTCCGGCATGATGCTGTTCGGCATCTCGATGATCTACGGCTTTAGCGGCAGTACCAATTTCGGCACGCTGGCCGCCCATCTGACCGGCGGTACGCCAGCCTCCGCCGGTCTGGTCATCGGCATCGTGTTCCTGATCGTCGGCTTGGCCTTCAAGGTTTCGGCTGTGCCATTCCATATGTGGACGCCGGATGTCTACGAGGGCGCGCCGACGCCGGTGACGGCCTTCTTTTCGGTGGCGCCGAAGATCGCCGCGATGGCGCTGTTCGTCCGGGTCATGGTCGGGCCGTTCCACGGTCTCCTGTTCGAGTGGCGCCAAGTGATCTGGGCGATTTCGGTCGCCTCGATGGTCCTGGGCGCGCTCGCCGCCATCAACCAGCGTAACATCAAGCGGCTGATGGCTTACAGTTCCATCGGCCATGTCGGCTATGCGCTGATCGGCCTGGCCGCCGGCAACGCCATGGGCGTCCGCGGCATCCTGATCTATCTGACCATCTATCTGTTCATGAATGTCGGCACGTTCGCCGTGATCCTATCGATGCGCCGTCAGGGCAAGATGGTCGAGGGCATCTACGACCTCGCCGGCCTGTCGCGCACCCATCCCGCGATGGCTTTGGCGCTCGGCATTTTCATGTTCTCGCTCGCCGGCATTCCGCCGCTCGCCGGCTTTTTCGCCAAGCTTTACATCTTCATGGCGGCGATCGATTCGGGGCTCAACGTCTTGGCGGTGATCGGCGTCGTCACCAGCGTGATCGGCGCATACTACTACGTGCGCATCGTCAAGCTGATGTATTTCGACGAGCCGGTCGAAGGCGGCGCGTTCGACCGGCATGTCGGGTTTGAGATCAACGCCGTGCTTCTGGCGACTGCGCTCATCATCATGTTCTTTTTCCTCTACCCCTGGCCGATCGTTTCAGGAGCCGAGGCAGCGAGTTTGGCGCTGTTCCCGGGATGACGAAGCTCGCCGAGCTTCCCGCGTCCTATTCGCTGCTGCATTTCGCCGACATCGACAGCACCAACGACGAAGCCAAACGCCGGGGTGCTGCCGGCGCGCCGCACGGGCTGGTGATTTGGGCGGATCGGCAAACCGCCGGACACGGCCGCCAGGGCAGGGCATGGCAGTCGCCCGACGGCAATCTCTATTGCTCGATTCTCTTGCGTCCAGAACGCGAGCCGGCGTCGGTCGCGCAACTCAGCTTCGCGGCGGCGCTCGCGGTCTGCGATGCGCTCCCGGCACAGCTGACGCCACGCTGCAAATGGCCGAACGACGTACTCATCGGCGGAAAAAAAATCGCCGGCATCCTGCTCGAATCCGAAGCGGCGGGTGCCGGCATCGCCTGGCTGGTGATCGGCGTCGGCATCAATATCGCGACACATCCGGAAAATACCGAAACAGCGGCAACGTCGCTCGCCGCGTGGGGTATCGCGTCCGCGCCCGGGGCCGTGCTGGCCGATCTGTGCCGGCATTTCCTGCGGTGGCACGATACCTGGCGCGACGGCGGTTTCGCACCGCTGCGTGCCGCCTGGCTCGATCGGGCCTACGGTCTCGGCAGTGACATTCGCGTGCGTTACGGCACGGCCGAAACGCGCGGCCGCTTCATCGATCTGGATAGGTCCGGCGCGCTGGTGCTCGAAAGTGCGGAAGGACGGCGTCATATTGCGGCGGGTACGATCTTCCCTGCCGCCTAACGGAGGCGTCATGCTTCTAGCCATCAATGCCAATAATACCAACACGGTGTTCGCGCTGTGGGATGGCGCAACCCTGAAAGGCAGTTGGCGCACCGCCACGGAAGCGCGCCGCACCGCCGACGAATATGTCGTGTGGTTCGATCACCTCCTGGCGCTGGCGAAACTGTCACGTGCCGACATCGACGGCGCGGTGATCGCCAGCGTCGTTCCCGAGGTCAATTTCAATCTCGTCACGCTGTGCCGCAAATACTGCAACACCGATCCGGTCATGGTGGGCGAAAAGGGCGTAAAGCTTGGCGTTAAGGCATTGGTCGACCGACCGGAGGAGGTCGGCGCCGATCGGCTCGTGAATACGATCGCCGCGCACGACCGTTACAAGGGCCCGCTGATTGTGGTCGATTTCGGCACCGCCACGACCTTTGACGTAGTCGACGCAAAGGGCAACTACGCCGGCGGCGTGATCGCGCCCGGAATCAATCTGTCGTTGGCGGCGCTGACCGCGGCGGCGGCGAAGTTGCCGGCGATCCGCGTCCGTCGCACCGACAAGGTGATCGGCAAGGACACGGAAAGCTGCATGCAGTCGGGCATCTATTGGGGCTATATCGGCTTGGTCGAAGGGTTGGTTGCGCGCATCAAGACCGAGTTCGGCGCGGCGATGAAGACCGTCGCGACCGGCGGCCTCGCGCCGCTGTTCGAAGGTTCGACGCCGGCGCTCGAAACCGTGGACGGTGCGTTGAATTTGTGGGGGCTGCGCCTCATCTACGATCTCAACCGCCCCAAATGACCAACACTTCCCTTCCTTTGCCCAATCGCCCCGACGAATTGGTGTTCGTCGCGCTCGGCGGCGTCGGCGAGATCGGGATGAATCTGTCGCTCTACGGCTATGCCGGCAAATGGCTGATGATCGATTGTGGCATTACCTTCGCCGACGACACCATACCGGGTGTCGACGTGGTGATGCCCGATCCAAGCTTTATCGCCGAGCACGCCGGCGATCTTGTCGGTCTCGTCGCGACCCATGCGCATGAAGACCATATCGGCGCCATCCCCCATTTGTGGCGGCGCTTCCGGTGTCCCGTCTATGCCACGCCGTTCACCGCTGCGGTGCTGCGCCTCAAGCTCATCGAGGCAGATCTTGAAGATGACGTGGAGATCGTCGAGATTCCGATGTCCGGCCGCTTTAAGGTCGGACCGTTCGATCTCGAGCTGGTGTCGCTGACCCATTCGATCCCCGAACCCAACGCCGTGGTGCTGCGCACGCCCTTGGGGGCGGTGCTGCATACCGGCGACTGGAAATTCGACCCCGATCCGTTGATCGGCGAGGTCAGCGACATGGCGGCGCTGCGCCGGATCGGCGCCGACGGCGTCTTGGCGATGGTGTGCGATTCGACCAA
>JASHUX010000158.1 GCA_030039775.1 Alphaproteobacteria bacterium
TTCGTCGCGCTCGGCGGCGTCGGCGAGATCGGGATGAATCTGTCGCTCTACGGCTATGCCGGCAAATGGCTGATGATCGATTGTGGCATTACCTTCGCCGACGACACCATGCCGGGTGTCGACGTGGTGATGCCCGATCCAAGCTTTATCGCCGAGCACGCCGGCGATCTTGTCGGTGTCGTCGCGACCCATGCGCATGAAGACCATATCGGCGCCATCCCCCATTTGTGGCGGCGCTTCCGGTGCCCTGTCTACGCCACGCCGTTCACCGCCGCGGTCCTCCGTCTCAAGCTGATCGAGGCCGACCTGGAAAACGAGGTCGAGATCGTCGAGATTCCGATGTCCGGGCGCTTCATGATCGGACCGTTCGATCTCGAGCTGGTGACGCTGACCCATTCCATCCCCGAACCGAATGCCGTGGTGCTGCGCACACCCTTGGGCGCGGTCCTGCACACTGGCGACTGGAAATTCGACCCCGATCCGCTGATCGGCGAGGTCAGCGATATGGCGGCACTGCGCCGGATTGGCGCCGACGGCGTCTTGGCCATGGTATGCGATTCGACCAACGCACTGCGGCCGGGCGAGTCCGGCTCGGAGGCCGACGTCCGTAAAGTGTTGATCGATCTGGTCGGGCGGTGCGAGCAGCGGGCGGTGATCGCATGCTTCGCCTCCAATGTCGCACGTCTGGCCTCGGCGGCTGCGGCTGCCGCCGCGCATGACCGGCAGGCGGCGCTGGTCGGCCGCTCGCTGTGGCGCATCGAGCGTGCGGCACGCGAGACCGGCTATCTAAAGGACGTCGCGCCGTTCCTGACCGACGAAGAGGCGGCGTTCCTGCCGCGGGACAAGGTGCTGCTGATCTGTACCGGCAGCCAGGGCGAACCGCGTTCCGCCTTGGCGCGCATCGCCGACGACGACCACCCGGAGATCGTGCTCGAGGAAGGCGACACGGTGATTTTCTCGTCGCGCATCATCCCGGGCAACGAGCGCGCCATCGGTCGGCTCCAGAACAAGCTTGCCGGGCTCGGCGTCGAGATCGTCACCGAACACGATGCGCCGGTTCATGTCTCAGGCCACCCCGCGCAGGATGAATTGCTCCGCATGTACCAGACGGTGCGGCCCAAGATCGCGCTGCCGGTCCATGGCGAGATGAGGCACCTGCTGGCGCAGGCGCGGCTTGCGGAGCAATGCCAGGTGCCGCAGACGGTCGTGACGCGGAACGGCGAGATGGTGAAGCTCGCGCCCGGACCGGCGCTGGCGATCGGCGAGGTGCCGGTCGGCCGGCTTGTGGTCGACGGCACACAGCTCATCGCCGCGTCGAGCGAGGCGATCAAGTCGCGCCAGCGCCTGGTGTTCAACGGCGCAGCGCTGGCGTCGCTGGTCATGGACAAGAACGGCAAGCTGGTGGCGCCGCCGCAAGTCACGGTACCCGGCCTCGGCGACGATGAATCCGACGATCTCGGTGTGCGACTCGCGGAGCGCGTCATCGAGGCCCTCGGCGAGCTCAGCCCGCGCGACCGCCGCGACGACGATGCGGTGCGCGAGGCGGCGCGTCTTGCCTTGCGGCGCTCGCTCAAAGCATGGCATGGCAAGCGCCCGGTCACGGAGATTCATTTGGTGCGGGTATGAGTTGGGTCGAAGGCATCGTCGTCTATGTGCTGATTTGGTGGGTGGTGATTTTCGCCGTGCTGCCGTGGGGCGTGCGCCCGGCCACCAAGACCGAGGCGGTGCCGGGCGAAATGCGCGGCGCGCCGGTGTGGCCGCGCTTGTTGCTCAAGGCCGGCGTGACGACGTTGGTCGCGGCCGTGATTTGGCTGATCATCTGGGCCATCATCCAATCGGATTGGATCAGCTTCCTGGGAGCTTGAGCGATGGCGGGGGGTTATTGCGCGGCAGCGCCGGGGCATCCGTTTCACGGTCCTTACCACGATACCGAATACGGCTTCCCGTCACGGGAGGATTCGGTGCTGTTCGAGCGGCTGGTGCTGGAGATCAACCAGGCCGGCTTGTCCTGGCTGACGATCCTCAAAAAGCGCCAGGCGTTCCTTGAAGCGTTCGACGGCTTCGATATCGACCGAGTCGCGGCCTACAAAGCGCGTGACGTGAAGCGGCTCCTCGCCAACGAGGGCATTATCCGCAACCGCCTGAAGATCGAAGCCACGATCGAGAACGCCAAGCGCCTTCAGGCGATTCGCGACGAACATGGCAGTTTTGCCGCTTGGCTCGACAAAAATCATCCTTTATCCAAAGAGGCTTGGGTAAAGCTGTTCAAACAGAACTTCCGCTTTACCGGCGGCGGGATCGTGAATGAGTTTCTGATGAGCCTCGGCTATTTGCCGGGCGCGCACGAGCACGATTGCCCGGTCTATGCCAAGATCGCGCGCCTGAAACCCCCGTGGATGAACAAAAAGAAATAGCAGTTATAGAAGGTTAGGCCCTGTATCTAAAGGAAAGAGGCAAGACCAGTTCGGTCTTGCCTCTTTACTGATCTCGACTGCCGAGCGCTTCCCCCAAAAAACGGCGCCCGATCCTCCCCAAACTTGGGCCCTGGCGGCTTGCAAAAAGCCAAACGTCCAGGGCCGGGAATATACGCGGCGCCATCGGTGCCGTCACGAAAATTGTGAGGAGCCGCCTCGATTTTTTCCGAAAATTCCCGACCAAGTTAAATTTCCTGTCAGAAATTAGCGGCATGGACAGGGCACCGCGCGTTTTCTACAGTCCGCCGTTATCCAAACGAGGCCTCATGCGGCTCTCTACCTATTTTTTGCCGCTTCTGCGCGAAAATCCCGCCGAGGCGCAGATCGTGTCGCACCGGCTGATGCTGCGCGCCGGCATGATCCGGCAGTCGAGCGCCGGCATCTATAGCTGGCTGCCGCTGGGCCTGCGCGTCCTTCACAACATCGAGGCCATCGTTCGCGCCGAGCAGGACGCCGCCGGCGCGCAGGAATTGCTGATGCCCACCATTCAGCCGGCCGAGCTATGGCGGGAAAGCGGGCGCTACGACGATTACGGCGAGGAGATGTTGCGCATCCGCGACCGGCATGACCGCGACATGCTTTACGGTCCGACCAACGAGGAGCTGATCACCGACATTTTCCGCCAGAACATAAAGTCGTACCGCGACTTGCCGAAGAACCTCTACCACATACAATGGAAATTCCGCGACGAGGTGCGGCCTCGGTTCGGCGTCATGCGCGGCCGCGAGTTCTTGATGAAGGACGCCTATTCCTTCGATCTCGATCTTGCCTCGGCGCGGCGCTCCTACAACAAGATGTTCCTGGCGTATCTGCGCACCTTCGCGCGCATGGGCCTGAAGTCGATTCCGATGCGCGCCGACACCGGGCCGATCGGCGGCGATCTCAGCCACGAGTTCATCGTCCTCGCCGACACCGGCGAGAGCCAAGTCTATTGCGACAAGGCCTGGCTCGAGACCGACATTCTCGCGAGCACCGTCGATTATGACGACGATCTCCAGCCGTTTTTCGATCAATGGACCCGGCTCTACGCCGCGACCGAGGAAAAGCACGACGCCGCCAATTGTTCTGTGCCGGCGGACCGTCTGCTGGCGGCACGCGGCATCGAAGTGGGCCAGATCTTCTTCCTCGGCACCAAATATTCGAAGCCGATGAACGCGGTCGTCGCCGGGCCGAACGGCGAGCAGATCGTGCCGGAGATGGGCTGCTATGGCATCGGCGTGTCGCGCTTGGTCGCTGCGATCATCGAAGCGAGCCATGACGATGCGGGGATCATCTGGCCGAAGAGCGTGGCGCCGTTCGACGCTGGCTTGGTCAACCTACGCGCCGGCGACGCCGCTTGTACCGATGCGTCCGACGCGCTCTACCAAACGTTGCGCAACGCCGGCATCGATACGCTCTATGACGACCGTGCGGAATCGGCCGGCGCCAAGTTCGCGGCGATGGATTTGATCGGTCTGCCGTGGCAGATCGTTGTCGGCCCGCGCGGGCTTCAGAAGGGCGTCGTCGAGGTCAAGAACCGTCGCACCGGCCAACGCGAGGACATGACCGCCGAGACGGCGCTCAACCGCCTCCGGGCCGCCTCGTGATCTTCGGCCAGTTCGAACGCATGGTCGCGTTCCGCTATCTGCGGGCGCGGCGGGCGGAAGGTTTCGTCTCGGTTATCGCGATCTTTTCTTTGCTCGGCATCATGCTCGGCGTCGCGACACTGATCATCGTCATGTCGGTCATGAACGGATTCCGGGTGGAATTCGTGAACAACATTCTCGGCATCGAGGGCCATCTGGCGGTTATGTCGGACCGCGGCCCCCTCGGCAATTTCGACGCTCTCGACAAGAAAATCCACGCCGTATCCGGTGTGGTCGCGGCGCGGCCGCAAGTCGAAGGCCAAGTGCTGGCCAGCACGCGTTATGCCTCGACCGGTGTTTTGGTGCGCGGGATGCGTGCGGCGGACGTCCAACACCAACGGCTGCTGGCCAAAGCGATCGATCCTGCCGCGTTGGCGCAGTTCGACGACGACGCCGTCATCGTCGGAGTCCGTCTCGCCCAACGGCTGGGCGTCGAACCCGGAGGGCAAATCACCATCCTTACTCCCAACGGCAATAGCACCGC
>JASHUX010000159.1 GCA_030039775.1 Alphaproteobacteria bacterium
CTTGGCCGGCGGGATCATCGGTGCAATCAGCGCCCATTCGGCGTCGGTCAGATCGCTCGGATAACGTAGACCGCGACGTTCGGCGGCACGGCGATGTTCACACTTCCACATGTGGCACCCATCGGTTGCGATTCGGGTGCCACATAAGGAATCACAAACGATTCATCCGACTCAACAACTTTCGGGATCGGCTCTCATGCACAAAGTAGCGATCAGCATCGGCGATCCGGCCGGCATCGGCCCCGAAGTGGCGCTAAAGGCCGCGCTCGATCCGCGCGTCCGCGCCGCGGCGATGCCGGTCTTGGTCGGCGACGCCGGATTCATCGCAACGCACGCGAAGCTCTGCGGCCTCGCGCCGAATTTGCGTCCGTTCAAATCGGTGAGCGCGATCGATTGGTCGACGGACGCCGTCCCGGTGCTCGATCCGGGCAATCTCGGCGGACCGCTCGAGATCGGCAAGGTTGCGGCAAGTCACGGCAAGTCGGCGTATGCGGCGGTGACGCTGGCGACTCAAACCGCGCTTGCGGGTGGCGTCGACGCGGTGGTTGCGGCGCCGATCACCGAGACCTCGATCCGCGACGCCGGGATTTCGTTCGACGGCAATCCCAGTTTTGTCGCGCGTTGCGCCGGCGTGCCGGAAGAAGACGTGTTCCTGATGCACTGCTTCGACGACATGCGCATCGTCCACACCACCCTCCATGTCAGCATCGCCCGCGCGGTGTCGCTCATCACCCAGGAGCGCGTGCGCAAGGTCCTCGCCGAGACCGACCGCACACTGCGCCGGCTCTGCATCGCCGCGCCCCGCCTCTGCGTCTCGGGTCTCAACCCGCATGCTGGCGAGGACGGCATGTTCGGCGACGAGGAAATCCGCATCATCAATCCCGCGCTCGAAGCGGCGCGCGCGACCGGCATTCGCGCCGACGGTCCGATCGGCGCCGACATCATGTTCCGCCGCAAGGGCTATGACGCGTTCATTGTGATGATCCACGATCAGGGCCACATCACCTCGAAGCTGCTGGCGCCGAACCGCATCGCCGGCATGGTCATCGGCACCAAGATGCTGTTCTCGTCGGTGGCGCATGGTAGCGCCCTCGACATCGCCGGGAAGAATCAGGCAACGCCTGAGGGCATGATCGAGGCGGTGTTGCGTCTCGCCGGCGCCGCGCAACAACGCGCCGCGGCTTAGCGCGCGCGATACGCCGCCAGAAATCGCCGCGTCGCGTCGCCGGCGCGTCGGGCGTGATCATCGAAGGAAAGAGACGCGTCGGCGGCGACCGGCGCTTCGAGGTCGATGGTCACGTCGCGCGGCAACGCGTCCATCAGGTCGAACAGCGGCAATTCTCCCTCGCCGGGATAAAGCCGGTTGTGGAGGGACTCTTCACGCCGCTCCATGTGTACCGGCCGTTCCCGTGGTGCGTCGCAAAGCTGGGCATAGGCGATAAGGGCCGGATCGATGGCGGCGACATCGGCGGGCGATCCGCCGGATCGCGCCTGATGCAGCGCGTCGACGATGATGCCGGCGTTGGGCTGGGCCGCATCGCGCAACAGCAGCGCGGCGTCGGCGACGCTCCGCACCGGCAAGTAGGGCATGAACTCGACGCCGATGCGGAGCTTGAACCGTGCTGCCGCCTGGCACAGCGCCGCGAAATTCGCGGTGAGGCGCGGCCCGTCGTCGTCGTACCCGGCGGCGAGGCACCATTCGGCACCGAGCGCAGCCGCGTTGGCCAGGGCCTGCTCGACGTAGCTCACCTTAAATTCCGGCGTGAGCCAAATGCCGGTGACGGAGAAGATCGTGATGCCGAGATCACTTGCGCGCCGGCGAATTGCGGGTATTTCCGCGGACTGGACGATGTCCGTCTCGACGCCCGGCGGACCGATGACGCGCAGCGCCACCGCGTCGAACCCGCCGGCCGCCGCCGCGTCGATCAGCTCGATCGGCCCGGCGTCATTGATGGTCAGCGGCGCGAGCGACAAGCGGTTATTACCGTCTCGAATCATATCGCCAAATCCTTCGTCGTCGTCCCTGCGGATGCAGGGACCCAGGGCGGGCGACGTACGTTGGCACCGGATTCCGCTTTCGCGGGAATGACGAACATTGGTTTACCGTTCAGACGTTGTTCTGACCAAGGAGAATCTCCTTTAACCCGCGCACCAATCGCGCCCGCCGATCGTCGGCTGCCGCGGCGGCGACGTTTTGTCCGACGCCGAGATACCGTTCCGCCACGGCGCTGCTGTCCAGAAGCTCCTTGCCGCTCCCCTGCAAAGTGATCCGGCCCATCTCTATGACATAGGCGCGGTCGGCGATGGCGAGGCTCATGCGCGCGTTCTGTTCCGAGAGCAGGATCGCGATGCCCTGGTCGCGCAAGCCGACGATCATGCGGAAAATCTCCGCGACCAGCGTTGGCGCCAGGCCGAGTGACGGCTCGTCGAGCACCAGAAGGCGCGGTTGGACCATCAGCGCGCGGCCGATCGCCAACATCTGTTGCTGCCCGCCGGAGAGATTGCCCGCCGGCTCGCCGAGACGGCCGCGCAGTGCCGGGAAGCGCTCGCATACCGCGGCGACGCGTTGCTCGATGTCGCTCTCGGTCAGACGGCGGCGCTGCGCGTAGGCACCGAGCCGGAGATTGTCCGCGACGCTGAGGCCCGCGACGATCTGTCGGCCTTCGGGCACATGCGCCATGCCCATAGCGATCCGCCGTGGCGCACCGAGCGGCTCGATCGGCGCGCCCGCGAACGCGATCCGCCCGCCGCGCGCGGGCAGCAACCCGGCCAGTGTCTTTGCCAGCGTGGTCTTGCCGGCGCCGTTGGCGCCGATCAGCGCCACGATCTCGCCCGCGTTCACCGCGAGATTGATGCCGTGCAGCACCTCGATCTCGCGATAGCCGGCACGCAATCCGCTGACGTCGAGCATTATGCGTCCGCTCCGAGATAGGCCTTGATCACGCGCGGATCGCGCCGAACATCGGCGGGCGCGCCTTCCGCCAACTTCCGTCCGAGATCGAGCACGACGACGCGGTCGGCGATGTCCATGACCAGCGACATATTGTGCTCAACCACGACGACCGTGACGCCGCTGTCGCGCACCGCGCGAAGCAACGTCGCAAGCTCCGCGGTCTCGACGTCGTTGAGGCCGGCCGCCGGCTCGTCGAGCAGCAGCACGCGCGGCTGCGCCATCAGCGCGCGGCACGCCTCGACCAGTTTTTGCCCGCCCATCGGCAGACTGCTCGCCGGCGCGTCGCGGAACCGGGCGAGGCCGACCAGATCGAGCATCGCTTCGGCCTGACGCCGCAACGCCGCTTCCTCGTGCAACGCCGGCGGTAGCCACAACATCTGCGCCGCAGCCGGGACGCGTGTATGGCGATGCGCGCCGGCAAGCACGTTCTCGAGCGCCGTCATGCCGGGAAACACGCGCGCCATCTGGAATGTCCGCAACAGGCCGAGATCGGCGATGGTGCTGGGGCTAAGGCCGCGCAGCGACGTGCCGTGGAATCGGACCTCACCGGCATCGGGCGGAAACAGATTGGTTATAAGGTTGAACACGGTGGTCTTGCCGGCGCCGTTCGGCCCGATCAGCGCCACGATGCTGCCTTCCACGACCGCGAACGACAAATCAGCGACGGCGTGGACGCCGCCGAAGCTCTTCGACAGGCCTATGGTCTCGAGCGCCAGCGTGCTCATCCTGCCGTCGCCCAGCGGCCGAATCGCCACGCGCCGCCGAACAGCCCGTCCGGCAGATATTGGAACGCCAGCACCAGGATCGCGCCCTCCGCCAAGGTCTTATACAGCGCGAAAGGCTGGAACACGGTCGGCAGCAGCGTGATCAGCGCCGCGCCGGGCAGGCCCCCGATCAGCGTGCCTTCGCCGCCGACGATCAGCATCGCGATCATCTCGAAGGAGCGCGGCGTGCCGACCATCTCGGGCGACAGGAAATGAAAATCGAACGCATAAAGGCTGCCCGACAGCGACGCTAGCGCGGCGCTGATGGCGAACGCCGCCATCTTGTAGCGTGGCACGTTGATGCCGAGCGCGGCGGCCGCGGTCTGGTCGGCGCGGATCGCGTGCAGCGCGCGGCCGAAGCTCGACCGCATGCCGCCGGCGAGCAGCGCGATCAGCACCACGATCAGCGCCAGCACGACGTAATACATGGCACGCGGTGTCGCGAACGTAAGCGAACCCAGCGACAGCGACGGCACGCCGACCAATCCCGACGGTCCGCCGGTCGTATCGACCAATCCGACGGTAAGCGAATCGATCAGCAGGCTGAAGGTCAACGTCGCGAGCGCCAGATACGCGCCCTGCAAGCGGATGGTGACGACCGACAGCAACAACGCCGCGAGCAACGACAGAATCATCCCCGCGGCAATGCCCAAGAGCGGCGCGACGTTGTAATTGGTGGCGAGGATCGCCGTCGCATAGCCGCCGAGCGCCATGAACCCGGACTGGCCGAGGCTGACTTGGCCCGCGTAGCCCATTACCACGTCGAGGCCGAGCACGCCGACGAAGAGGATGAGCGTGATGACCAACGAGCTTAGCAAGGCGCCTCCGACCAGATAGGGCAGGGCGGCGAGAAAGACCGCGAGCGCAAGCCCGCCAAGAACCGCGCTGCGCCCGGTGAAGCGGATGACCGAACGGTGGACGCGCTGTTCTTCGCGCACGTCGTGACGCCGCCGGCTGCTAACGAAAAAGCCTTGCGGTCGCCACAGCAGAGTCGCCAACAGCAGGACCAGCGCCAATCCATTCGCGAAGAGCGATGAGACATAGCCGGCCGCGAGCTGTTCCGCAACGCCGAGAAACAAGCCGCCGGCGATGGCGCCCGGCAGGGATGCCATGCCTCCCAGCGCCACGGCGATGAAGCCGGCGTTGGTGAAAAAGCTGCCGGCGTCGAATTGCAGCGACATGATCGGTGCCACCGCGACGCCGCCGACGGCGCCGATCGCCGCGGCGAGGACGAAGCTGAACAAGGTGAGCCGCGCCACATCCACGCCCATAAACCGAGCCGCGGTCGGGTTCTCGGCGCAGGCGATCAGCGCCTTGCCTACATCGGTGCGCGCGATCAGGTACCAGATGCCGGCGATGATGACGACGGCGATCGCCGCGATCCACAGGCCTTGCGACGGCACCAGGATGCCGCCGACATCGATTGGCTGCTCCCCGGAAAAGGGCGGCACGATATAAGGCTGGCTGCCCCATACGATCAACGTCAGGCCGCCGATGAAGGTGAGCAGGCCCGCGGTCAGCATCAGCATGCTGCTGGTCGGGAGGCGGGCGAGGGCCGGGACAAAGGTCGCGGCGCCGATCGTCAAGCCGAATGCCGTCGTCACCGCGACGGCGGCAGCGAAGGCAAGGGGCGTCGGCCAGCCGAGATCGAGCTGGAAGGAATAAAGCAGCAGCGCGCCCAGGATACAGAACCCACCTTGCGCCAGATTGATGATGCCGGTGACGCGATAAACCAGCGAGATGCCGAGCGCGATGATTGCGAACACGCTGCCTTGCAGCAGGCCGCCGATGACGATCTGGATGAACTGGTTCATCGCCGAGGCATTATCGCCTCATTGCAGCGGTGCGCCGCCCGGCTTCGACAGCCAAATCCATTCGTCGGTCTTGGGATCGTAGGCGGTCACCGTCGACGCGTCGGGGCCGAGCCCGCGTTCGGGATATTTCTTGAAGTCGTAGATGCCGTCGATGCCGGGGAAATCGGTCAGATTGGCGATGTAATTGCGGAGCTGCGCGGCGGTCGCATCGGGCCCGAGCTTGCGCAGGCCGGCGACGACGATGAGGCCGACGTCCCATGAGGTCGCCACCATGTTGTCCGGCTTGAGGCCGTGCGCTTTAAGCACCGCGTACATCTCGTGCTGCGCTTTTTCGACGCGCGGATCGAGCGTCAGCACGCCGTCATGCGGCGGATAGAGTGCCGAGGCGAGGATCAGATGCTTCGGCAGGAACGATTTCCACTGATGCATCGCGGCGAAGGTCTGGTTGCCGCTGGTCGGCGCCACGGGGACGTCGAGCCCGTCCTGGATCATGCCGCGCAGCACGGTCGCTGCGGGCGCGCCGGTCGTCCAGGCTAGGATCGCCTGTGCGCCGGACGATTTGATGCGCGCGATCTGGGCCGCGACCGATACATCCGACGGATTGAAATGCTCGGCGATGACCTTGGTCATCGGTTTGTTTTCAGGATATGCCAAGACTCCGTCGATCGAGCGGTCGCCGTCCTGGCCGCTGGCGTCGGTGGTCATCAGCGTCGCCAGCTTGGTCCAGCCGTTCAGGCGGTAATACCGAATCACCGCCGCGATCTGGTCGGTCGAGGAGGCGCTGGTCGAGAACATGTAGCTGCCGGGCTTCGGATGGACGCCCGGCGATAAGCAATAGTGGACGGGGCCTTCCTTCATCAGCGGCGCCATGGCGAGACACATCGCGACTAGGCTCGATCCCATCACCACGGCGGGCTTGTCGGCGAGAATGGTGTTGGTGAGCTGCACCGCGATCTGCGGGCTGGTCTGATCGTCATGGAAGACGAAATGCAACGGCCGGCCGGCGATGCCGCCGTCCTTGTCGATGTAGGTTTCGAGCGCTGCGAGCGCATCCTTTTCGCCTTGCCCGACGAACGCGGCGCTGCCGGTCAGCGGCAGCACGACATGAATGTCGTAGGGCTCGGCCGCAAACGACGGCGATATCAGGGAAAGGGCGGCGGCAATCGTGGCGGCAAGAAAGGAGCGGCGGGATTTTGTCATTTTTTCCTCCCGCCGCGCAGAATTGCCGCTGCCCCCCGCGAAGTCAAATGCTCCGGTCTGTCGTGCGTACGTCGAAACATTTAGACCAGGCACAACTCCGTCAGCTCCCGCATCGAGCGCAACGTCTCGACCTTGAGCGCGAGCGCTTCCAGTTCCGCGGCGCGGCGTTCGCCCAGCACCGGCTCGGCCAGGCGGCGGAACTTGTTTTGGAGGCGCGCGCGCTGTTGCGCCAGATCGCCGACCGGCTTGCCGGAATCGAACGAGGCCGCGAGCGTGCGGCCGTCCGTCGTCGTCACCGCGATCTCGGTGCGGCCGCGCGGCATCTCGGGCGTATAGTCGATCTCGATCTTGTCGCGCAGCGCCGCCAGCGCCGGGTCGTTCGCCCGCGCGTCGGTGAACGTGTCGAGCGCGGCCGTATCCAACCCGGCGAATACCGAGGCGAGGCACTGGCGCAACGAGAATTTGCACTCGAGGCCGGAGCGCGGCGTCGGAATGCCGCACACGTCGCGCGCATCGACCCGGATGCGCAACCGCGCGGTCTTGAGGTTTGCCGCCGTCACGCCCTGATCGCGCACCTGCAGCGCGCATTCGATCGGCGCGTGGGTGAGGAAACAGGCGGCATGAAACTTGAAGATGTTGTAGCGCAGATACCATTCCTGCGGCGGTTTTGGGAACGGCCGCGCCGGATCGAAGTCGGGACTGGGCGTCACGCCAAAGCCGATG
>JASHUX010000160.1 GCA_030039775.1 Alphaproteobacteria bacterium
GATTTCGTCCAGACCTTCGTCCGCGCCATGATCCCGGGCTATCTCATCGGCTGCGGCGCCGGTTTCGTCGTCGGCGTGTTGATCGACCGCGTGCCGTTCCTGCAGCGGGGCTTGTTGCCGCTCGGCAATCTGGTGAGCGCGCTGCCGATCGTGGCGGTGGCGCCGATCATGGTGATGTGGTTCGGCTTCGATTGGCCGTCGAAAGCCGCCGTGGTCGTCATCATGACGTTCTTCCCGATGCTGGTGAACACCATCGCCGGTCTCGCCGCGCTGTCGCGCATGGAGCTCGACCTGATGCGCACCTACGCCGCGTCTTACGGCCAGACGCTGTGGAAGGCGCGGCTCCACGCGGCGATGCCGTTCATTTTCAACGCGCTCAAGATCAATTCCACCCTGGCGCTGATCGGCGCCATCGTCGCCGAGTTCTTCGGCACGCCGGTCGTCGGCATGGGGTTCCGCATCTCGACAGAGGTCGGGCGGATGAACATCACCATGGTGTGGGCAACCATCGTGGTCGCCGCCGTCGCCGGCTCGGCCTCCTACGGCACGCTTGCCTTAATGGAGCGAAACGTGACCTTCTGGCATCCCTCGCTCAGGAAGGTCCGATGATGGAAGCGGGGATCGCAACGGAGGAGGAGTAGAAACGATGAAACGACTGTTGGTTGCCGTGGCGGCGGCGGGATTTCTGGCGGTAACGGGATCGGCCAACGCGGCCGATTCGGTCACGATCCAGCTGAAATGGGTCGCGGACGCGCAGTTCGCCGGTTATTTCGTCGCCCAAGACAAAGGCTACTACAAGGCGGTCGGCCTCGACGTCACCATCAAGCCGGGTGGACCCGACATCGCGCCGGAACAGGTGCTGGCGGCCGGCGGCGCGGACGTCATCGTCGACTGGATGACGGCGGCGCTGGCGGCGCGGGAAAAGGGCGTGCCCCTCACCAATGTCGCGCAGATTTTCCAACGCGAGGGGCTGGAGCTGACATGCCTCAAATCCTCCGGCGTCAAAAGCCCGAAGGACTTCAAGGGCCGCACGCTCGGCGTCTGGTTCTACGGCAACGAATATCCGTTCTATGCCTGGATGCACAAACTGGGCATGGCGACGGAAGGCGGGCCGAACGGGGTCAAGGTGCTGAAGCAGAATTTCAACGTCGACCCGTTGCTCCAGAAGCAGGCCGATTGTATCTCGACCATGACGTATAACGAGTACCATCAAGTGCTCGAAGCCGGCATCAAGCCGTCACAGCTCGTCGTCTTCAAATACTCCGACGAAGGCGTCGGCGTGCTGGAAGACGGGCTTTATGCCAACGGCGACAAGCTGAAGGACCCGCATTACGCCGACGTGATGGCGCGGTTCGTGGCCGCCAGCATCAAAGGCTGGGCATACGCCGTGAAGCATATCGACGAAGGCGCCAAGATCTCGCTCGCGGCCGATACGACCGGGGCACAAAACGCGGCGCACCAGAAATCGATGATGGCGGAAGTGGCGAAGCTGATCCTGGATTCGAAGAATCCGATCGGCTACCTCAACGTCGCGGACTACAACCGCACGGTCAAGGAACTGCAAGAGCAGAAGATCATCACCAAGACGCCGGAAGGCGCCTATACCCACGCCGTCTACGACGCGGCGAAGAAAGTGAAAATGTAACCGCCTGATCCGTTCGGGCCGATTAGACGCCCCTCGCTTCGCCGCGAGGGGCGTCCTCTTTTTCACCGGGATTTGCGGCGTCCTGCCGCCGCGCTAGAATCGCGCCATGTCGGACCTCGAAACCGCGGTTCGCGGCGGCGCTATCGCGCTGTTGCTGTTGCTGGCGGCGTTGTCGCTGCGCGCGGCGAACCGATCGTCGGCGCAGTTGCTGAGCGGGCTGTTCGCATTGAGCGTCGCCGCTTTCACGCTGACGTCGATGCCCGAGCTCGCCTTCCGGCATGTCTTGTGGCTGTTGCCGCTGCGCCTAGTGAGCGCCGGCACCTCGGTCGTGTTCTGGCTGTGGTCGCGCGCGCTGTTCGACGATTCGTTCCGTCCCTCCTGGCGGCATCTGGCGATCTGGCTGGCGATGCTTGCGCTCGCCTTCGGCTGCTTCACCCAACCGGATCCGAATCTCGACCGGGTGCTCAACCTCGTGTCCCTGGGTTTTATCGCCCTTGGCATATGGGAAGCGCTGTCCGGCCGCGGTGGCGATCTGGTCGAAGGCCGCCGTAGGTTGCGGCCGGTGTTGGCCTTGGCCGCGGCCCTTTACGTCGTCGCGATCGTAATTGTCGAGTTGTTCTGGCGCGACCGGCTCTATTCGGCGCCGGCCAGCATCATCAACGCGGTTGGCCTGGCGGCGATGGCTTTCATCTTCGTTCTCAACCGGTTGGGCCGGCTCGGCCAATCGCCGATCGAAGACGTTACCGATATGCCGCCGCCCCCGGCATCCGCGCTGGCTCCGTCCGATTTGCGCGACGCCACCGCTCTGGCAGCGCTGGCGCGTTTGATGGACAACAACAGGGCCTATCGCGAAAGCGGACTCAGCGTCGGTGCCCTGGCGGCCCGGCTCGATATGCCTGAATACCGCTTGCGCCGCCTGATCAACGGGCAGCTCGGGCATCGCAATTTCCAAAGCTTCGTCAACGGCTACCGCCTGGCCGAAGCGCAGGCGGCCTTGGCCGACCCGACCCAAGCCGAGGTGCCGATCCTGACCATTGCGCTCGATGCCGGATTCCAGTCGATCGGGCCGTTCAACCGGGCCTTCAAGGCCGCGACCGGTGCGACGCCGACGGAATATCGCCGCGCCCAGCTCGACGGCCACGCGCCGAAGCCGGCCCCGGTGTCTGGCCGAATCTGAAAACCGCTGGCCGTTTCGTGAAATCGGCGAGTTTCGCACGGACTTCGGCGAGACGCCGCTGCCCATGCAACGCAAAGTCGCCGCGTCCCATCTATAGTTGAGGGAGCGGTCATGACGTTGCTCAAAGCCCTTGTCCTCTTTGCCCCGCCAGCGGTGGTGGTTTTGGCCACCCTAGAGGCGTTCATCCTGTCTCGCGTGCGGCGCGAAAAATACAACTGGTGGGCCTATTGGGCCTCCCTCGCCGATCTGGCCGGGCGGGAATACATCGTCAAACTGTTCCTGTCGTTCAGCATCGTGGCGCCGCTGATCGGCTTGGCGTGGCGGCACCGGCTGTTCACCGTCCCGCTCGACACCGGCCTCGCGATGGCGGCGCTCTTGATCGGCCAGGAGTTCTGTTACTACTGGTTCCATCGCGCGAGCCATCGCATGCGCTGGTTCTGGGCGACGCACGCCGTCCATCATTCCTCGAACCAATTCAATCTCGCCGCCGCGTACCGTTTCGGCTGGACCGGCGGATGGAGCGGCACTGCGATCTTCTACGTGCCGATGGCTTGGCTCGGCTTCGAGCCGCGTGCCGTGTTCACCATGCTGTTCTTCAACCTGCTCTATCAGTTCTGGCTCCATGTCGATTGGGTGCCAAAGCTCGGCCCGCTCGAATGGGTGCTGAACACGCCCTCGCATCATCGCGTCCATCACGCCGCGAACGCCGACTATCTCGATGCCAACTACGGCGGTGTGCTGATCGTGTTCGACCGGCTGTTCAGCACCTTCGTTGCGGAGCGCGCCGACTTGCCCTGCCGTTACGGGCTGGTGCATCCGCTCACCACGAACAACCCGCTCCGCATCGGCTTCCACGAGTGGGTCAATCTCGGCCGCGATCTTTGGCACGCCGACTCATGGCGCGAGCGGGCCGCGATGATCGTCGGCCCGCCCGGCGACCGGCCGACGCGGAAGGAGCCGCTACTCCTCCCCGCCGAGTAGGTTGGATTCCTGAACGCCGTCGCTAAGATGCGCCTCGCCGACAAGGGAGGCGCATCATGCACAGTATGGCGATCGTCGAATGGGGCAAGGCGTTGCAGCCGGTGGACACGCCGAACCCGGCGCCGAAGGGCACCGAAGTGCTGGTGCGCGTCACCGGTTGCGGCGTGTGCCACAGCGACATCCACATTCAGGACGGCGTCATCGACATGGGCGGCGGCCGCAAGGTCGAGTACGCCAAGATCGGTTTTCCGCTGCCGCATACGCTAGGCCACGAGATCGTCGGCGAGGTGGTGGCGGCCGGACCCGACGCGGCCGGCGCCAAGATCGGCCAGCGTTATGTCGTGTTTCCGTGGATAGGATGCGGTAAGTGCGAATTTTGCCAGCGCGGTGACGAGCTGCTGTGCGCCAACGGCCGTGCGCTCGGCGTGCGGGCACCCGGCGGTTATGCCGACCACGTGCTGGTGCCGCACCCGAAATACCTGGTCGATTTTACCGGCGTGCCGGAGACGCTGGCGGCGACCTATGCCTGCTCGGGACTAACGGCGTTCAGCGCGTTGAAGAAACTGGCGCATCTCGGACCCGAGGAAACCATCGTTATTATCGGTGCCGGCGGCGTGGGGTTGAGCGCCGTGATGATCGCACCGGCGGCGGTAAAGGCGCGTGTCGTCGTCGCCGATATCAGCGACCGCAAGCGCGACGCCGCGCTGAAAGCGGGTGCCGGGGCCGTCTACGACAATAGCGACAAGGATGCGCTGAAGGCGTTGCGGGCAGCGACGCCGTTCGGCGCAGGGGCCGGCGGCGCCATCGATTTTGTCGGCGCGCCCGGCACCGCGCAGTTTGGCGTCAACGCGCTGCGCCGCGGCGGCACGCTGGTCGAGGTCGGGCTTGCCGGCGGCGAGACGCCGTTCGGCATCCTTACCTTCATGCAACGCATGTTGACTATCACCGGCTCCTATGTCGGCTCGCTCGAAGAGCTGAAAGAGCTTATGGGCCTGGTGAAGGCCGGCAAGGTGCCGGCCATCCCCGTGGCGACGAAGCCGCTCGCGCAGGTCAACGACGTCCTAGCCGACATGCGCGCCGGCAAGATCGACGGGCGCGTCGTGCTGACGCCCTAGAGCGACCGGTTTGCAGGTCGGAGCGATCCTGTGAAGGTTCTGGTGCTCGGCGGCGACGGCTATCTCGGCTGGGCGACCGCGATGCATTTGTCGTCGCGCGGCCACGAGATCTGCGTCGTCGACAATTATTTGCGCCGCAAGCTCAACGCGCAGTTCGACAGCGAGCCGTTGTTTCCCGTACCATTGTTGGAGGAACGGGTGACGGCGTGGCGAACGCATGGCGGCAGCGAGATCGCCGTCGCAATCGGCGACGTCACCGACTGGCCATTCATCAACAATGTCACGAAACGGGTCGCACCCGACGCCGTCAGCCACTTCGCCGAGTTGCCGTCGGCGCCGTTTTCGATGGCAAACCAAGAGTGCGCAGCGCTGGTCGTGCAGAACAATCTCGGCACGACGCTCAACCTGATCCACGCGGTCCACCAGAACTGCCCGCGCGCGCATATCGTCAAGATCGGGACGATGGGCGAGTACG
Source organism: Alphaproteobacteria bacterium (assembly GCA_030039775.1). Classification (GTDB taxonomy): domain Bacteria; phylum Pseudomonadota; class Alphaproteobacteria; order ATCC43930; family CGMCC-115725; genus JAATGI01. The sequence goes on from JASHUX010000160.1 coordinate 5,394, forward strand.
GCACGCCCAATATCGACATCGAGGAAGGCTGGCTCGAGATTTCGCACAACGGGCGCCGCGACAAATTCCTTTATCCGCGCCAGAGCAGCAGCCTTTATCATCATGGACACGGATCTCTTATGGTTCTACGTCCGCGCGTGGGGCCTGTGCGTCACCGACCTGATGCAGGGACCGGTTTACGGCATGACCACGGATGAGTCGCGGTTCGATCCGGCGCTGATACCTCATTTCTCGTACGACGCGGTCTTCGGCACCGTGCTGAACCGCTTCGTGGTGCAAGCAGTGGCCGGGATTCCGCTGACGATCTACGGCGCCGGCACGCAGCGGCGCGGTTTCCTCAATATTAAGCACGCTGCAATGCGTGCGGCTGGTCCTGGAAAATCCGTCGACGGACGGCGAATTCCGCATCTGCAATCAGTTCGTCGAGGTGTTTTCGGTACGCGAGCTGGCGGAGCGCGTGATCGCGGCGGCGCGGAATTTAGACATTGCAGCGACCATGCAGCATTTGCCCAATCCGCGGCGCGAGACGGAAAACCACTACTACAATCCAGCCCACGCGACACTGACCGATCTCGGCCTAGAGCCGCATCTCCTCACCGAGGATACGATCGCGGAAATGCTCGATGTCGTTCGCCGTTACCGCGACCGGATCGACACGCGTCACATTTTGCCGGACGTGCGCTGGTAGAAATAACCCGGCGTCAGTTTCCTTGGCGCGGCGGCGCGAGGTCGACGCCGTAACGCGCATAGATCGCTTTGATGGTGCCGGCCGCGATTAGCTTGTCGAGCGCGGCGTTGACGGCCGCGAGCAGCGCCGCATCGGGCCTAGCGATACCCACGGCCAGATTCCAGTTGAGATCTTGCACGGTTGCGAAGACCTCGACCGCTTTCATCGGTCGGCCGGCATGTTGCGCGTTGTAGTAGCCGATCGCGGTCGGCGTCACCGCGGCGCCGGCAAGTTCGCCCGTCGCCACCTCGTCGAGGAGATCGGATTCGAATCCGGCGGGCGAAGTATGAACGCCGTGCTGTCCCAAATACATCGCCGCCATCGAGCCCGGCAGAATCCCGATCTTGCCGGCCGCCGCGAGATCGTCGAATGCGCGAATGTTCCGGTTGTCGGCGCGCACCGCCAAGGCGATGCCGCTGGC
>JASHUX010000161.1 GCA_030039775.1 Alphaproteobacteria bacterium
CGGCGGTCGCGGCGATCCTCGGCGGCGCGCTGCTATTCGTGACGCGCCGGGTCAAGCCGCAGCGCATCTGTCGCGACATCGATTGGTCGCTTCTGCTGCTGTTCGTCGGCCTCTTCGTGGTGGCGGCGGGAATGCAGAAAGCGGTGTTGACCCCGGAAGTATTGGCACGCGCCGGTGCATTGCCGTTGAACCAAACATCAATTCTGACGTTAGTAACGGCACTGCTGTCGAATTTGGTAAGCAACGTGCCCGCCGTGTTGGTATTGAAGCCTTTTATTGCCAATCTTGCGGATGCGCGACATGGTTGGCTAGTGTTGGCAATGGCCTCGACGCTTGCGGGCAATTTCACGATTCTGGGTTCGGTCGCAAACCTCATCGTCGTGGAAGGCGCCGGACGGCGCGGCGTCACGATCGGGTTCTGGGCCTATTTCCTGGCCGGCGCCCCGGTCACGATTATCACGCTGGCATTGGGGGCGCTGTGGCTAGCGCGGTAACAGCCGAAGAAGCACCCAAACATCGCTCCGTCGGCTGGTCGCTCGACGCGGTCAACTTCTTCCTCGCGGATGTGCGCGGCGCATTCGGGCCGTTCGTCAACGTGTATCTTGTCTCTCAACTGCATTGGACGCCTGCCAGTGTGGGCCTGATCATGGCGGTGGGCGGAGTGATCGGCCTCATCACGGAGACGCCGATCGGCTGGCTGATCGATCACACCATCCATAAGCGGGGCGCCCTGATTCTTGCCTTGGTCATTCTCGTGGCCTCGGGAATGGTGATCTACGCCGTGCCGGGCTTTTGGCAAGTGTTGGTGGCAAACGCCGCAATCGCCGTGGTCGGCGACGTATTCGTGCCGGCGGTCGCGGCCATTACTTTCGGCCTCTACGCGCGTCGCTATTTGGCGCGGCGGATCGGGCGGAATTCCGCGTACGAGCACGCCGGCAATGCCGCCGTCGCGCTGATGGCCGCCGCGATCGGTTATCTGGTATCGCAGCGTGCGGTGTTCTTGCTGGCGCCGGGCTTCGCGGTGCTCGCAGTGGCGTCGGTGCTGTCGATCCCGAGCGACGCCATCGACCTCGACCGCGCACGCGGCCTCGAAGGCAGGCATCAACATCATGAGCGCCGGCATAAGGCCACGCGCTGGCGCGAGCTGGCGAGGCATCGGACGATGCTGGTGTTCGCGGCCGCGGCGCTGTTGTTCCAATTCGCGAACGCGCCGCTCTTGCCGCTGGCGGGCCAGAAATTCGCCCTTGCGCATCCCCAGGACGCAACGGTGCTGTTGTCGGCCTGCATCATCACGGCGCAATTGGTGATGCTGGGCATTTCGCTGTTCGCGGGACGCAAGGCCGACAGTTGGGGATGCAAGCCGATCCTGCTCGTGGGCTTTGCGGCGCTGCCGCTCCGCGCCGTGCTGCTTACCTTCACCGACGATAGCTTTTGGCTAATCGGCGTCGAGCTGCTGGACGGTGTCAGCGCCGGAATCTTCTCCATGATGACGCCGCTTATCGTTGCCGACGGGATGCGCGGGACCGGGCGCTACAACATGGCGCTTGGCGTGGTCGGCACGATGCAGGGGATCGGTGCGTCGGCGGCCCTTTATTCCTCGGGCGTGGCCGTCGACATCTTAGGCTACACGATGGGTTTCCTTGGCCTGGCCGTGGCGGGTACCGCGGCCACGCTCGTTATCTTGTTTGGATTACCGGAGACGCGGCCTACTTCGCACCGTCGGCGGCCTTGACCAAGCCCAGAATACCGCCCGGATTCATTGCGTCGATCATGCCGGTCGGAATCAGGATGGTGGCGCCGCGCTCCTTTGTTGTCTCATAGATGATGTTCATCGCGCGTAGTTGTAGCGCCGCGGGGTTCTCCGAATAGGTCTTGGCGGCGTCGAGGAATTTTTGTGCGACCTCGACCTCAGCTTGGCCCAGCAGCACGCGCGCCTGACGTTCGCGCTCCGCTTGGGCTTGCCGGCTCATGGCATCCTGCAATGCCATCGGAATGCCGACATCGCGGATCTCGACAGAGTGCACGGTGATTCCCCAGCTCGAAATCTTGCGCGCGATCTCGGCGCGTAATACCTCGTCGGCCGTTTTGCGCTCGGACAACAGCGTCGACAGCAACGACGAGCCGACCATTTCACGCAACGAGGTTTGCGCCACGCGCGCGATGGCCGAACGATAGTCGGTGATCTCCAGCGCGGCCTTTTCGGAATCGTGCACCTGCCAGAAAATCACGGCGTCGATGTTGACCGGCACCGTGTCCTTCGACAGCGCCTGCTCGGCGTTGAATTCGGTGGTTTGGATGCGCTGGTCGAGCATCATCGCCACCGCGTCCATGAACGGCACGATGGTGAATAAGCCGGGGCCGCGGACCCCCTGCAACTTGCCGAGCCGCAGCACCACCGCGCGTTCCCATTGGTTCGCCATTTTGACGGACCGGGGCAGTAGCGCGGCCACGATCACCAGGATCGCGGCAACGACATAGAGGCCCGGCTGTCCGTTGTCGCGGCCGACATAGGCCAGCACCACCGCGATGACGATCACGAGAAACGTCAGCAGCGGGGCGACCGGATTGCCGCCTGTGATCAGCGAGCGCATGGCTTCCCTCCCACAGTTGCCGACATTC
>JASHUX010000162.1 GCA_030039775.1 Alphaproteobacteria bacterium
GTCGATGTACAAGGAGCTGAAGGGCTGGAAGACCGCGACCCCGCGCCAAGCCGGCTCCGGCCAAGCGTGGTGGTCGGTCTACGGCGATCCGGTGCTCGACGAGCTGGAGCGCCAGATCGACATCTCGAACCAGAACCTGAAACAGGCGGAGGCCGCCTATCGCGTCGCGCTGTCGCTGGTGGCCCAGGCCGAGGCGCAGCTCTACCCGACCGGCACGGTGAACGGCTCGGCGACGCGCGGCGGTCCGCTGGCGCCGCCGAACAATCCCGGCGCCGGGACGTTCGGCGCGGGCACCGGCTTCACCGCCAATCAATTCAACCTCACCGCCGGCGCGAGCTGGACCCCCGATATTTGGGGCAAGATCCGCCGCCTCATCGCCAGCGAGCAGGAAAGCGCGCAGGCCAGCGCCGCCGATCTCGCCGCCGCCCGCCTCTCGGCCCAGACCACGCTCGCCACCGACTATTTCACCTTGCGCGCGACGGACGAGCAACGGCGCCTGCTCGACACCGCGGTCGTCGCCTACACCGAATCGCTCAAGATCACGCAGAACCAGTACGCGGTCGGCAACGCCGCGCTGTCGGCGGTGCTGCAGGCCAAGACCCAGCTCGAGCAGACCCAGGCGCAGGCGATCAACACCGGCGTGGCGCGCACGCAGCTCGAACATGCGATCGCCGTCTTGACCGGCAAGGCGCCCGGCGATTTCGCGATCAAGGTCGCCGCCATGCCGAACCGCGTGCCGGTACTGCCGCCGGGCGTGCCGTCGGCGCTGTTGGAGCGCCGCCCCGACGTCGCCGCGGCGGAACGCACGATGGCGGCGCAGAACGAGCAGATCGGCATCGCGATCGCCGCCTACTATCCGGACATCACGCTCACGGCCTCGCTCGGCGTCGCCAGCACCATGCTCAGTAATCTGTTCAACGCCTCGAACGCCGCCTGGGCCATCGGCTCGTCCGTCAGCGAAACCGTGTTCGACGCCGGGCTGCGTGCGGCGCAAGTGGAACAGCAGCGCGCGACCTATGACGAAGACATCGCGACCTATCGCCAGACGGTGCTGACGGCGTTCCAGCAGGTCGAGGACCAATTGGCGGCGCTGCGCGTCCTGGCGGAGGAAGCCGTCGCCGAAGACGCCACCGTTCGCGACGCGCGGGAGGCGGAGCGGCTGACGCTGAATCAATATCTCGCCGGCACCGTTGCCTATACCAGCGTGATCGTGGCGCAGACCACCGCGCTCACCAACGAGGAAGCGGCGCTGACCATCCTCCAGAATCGGCTCACCGCGTCGGCGTCGTTGATCTCGGCGTTGGGCGGCGGCTGGAGCACGGCCGACCTTCCCGCCGCGCCCGCAATCACGGGCTATCAACCCAGCAACGGTAAATTGGTTCCGGTCGCGCCCAAGCCCTGGTACGAAAAACTGTTCGATTGGTGAGGGCGGCCGTCCATGAATGATCGCGACCGGCGTTGGAGCCTCGCGGCCGCGATTTCCTCGATCGCGGTGTTCGGCGTCGGCATCGGCATCGGCGGCCCGCTTTTGTCGCTGATGCTCGAAGGCCGCGGCACGGATTCGTCGATCACCGGCCTCAATGCCGGCGCCGGTTTTGCCGGCGTCCTGATCGGCCCGTTGCTGATGCCGCCGCTGGTATCGCGGTTCGGCTTTCGGAATTTCCTGTTGGCCGCGCTGCCGCTCAGCCTGATTTTGTTCTTGCTGCTGAAACCCTTCGACAATGTCGGCGCCTGGTTCGTGTTGCGGTTTTTCGGCGGCCTCAGCGGTTCGTCGATCTTCGCCGCTTCCGAGGCGTGGATCAGCCAATTGGTCGGCGACAAAAAGCGCGGCCGGATCATGGGTATCTACACGGCGAGCCTGTCGGCCGGTTTCGCGACCGGCCCCGCTATTCTGACGCAGACGGGCGTCGTGGGTTGGCCGCCCTTCATCGCTTGCGCCATCATCGAGATCGTTGCGATGCTGCCACTTCTGTTCGTGCCCGCCGGCAGCGGTCACGCCGCCCTGTCGGGTTCGCATCCGGTCGCGATGATCCGGCGCATGAAGTCGGTTGTCGCGCTGGTCGTTCTGTTCGCGATGTATGAAGGCTCGACCATCGCGTTGTTGCCGGTTTGGGGCGAACGATCCGGCCTGTCGGTGGTAAGCGCCGCATCGCTGATTTCCGCGGTATTTGTCGGCGCCATCCTGCTGCAGGTCCCGATCGGTTTCTTCTCCGACCTTGCCGGCCGCACGATGACGATCCGCGTTTGCGCCGTCATCGGCGTTGCGGGCGCGATCCTATTGCCGTTTCTGGCGGACGACCGATTGCCGCTGTTGATCGCCGTCGCGATCTGGGGCGGCTTTACGACGGGAATCTATCCCGTGGCCCTCGCCACGGTCGGCGACCGGTTCCGCGGCGCCGACTTGCTGAACGCCAATGCCGGCCTCGTCATCGCCTATGGCACCGGCGCGCTGTTCGGGCCCATCGTCGGCGGCGCCGCGATGGACGCGTGGAATCCGCACGGCATTACGGTGATGCTCGCGGCGATGTTCGTCGCGGTGCTGATCATGAGTTCGTGGCGCCGCGGCGCGGCCCTGCGCTTGCCCGCCGGTTCGTCGCCGACGCCGCAATAAGATTATTTCGCGGACACCAAGGCGCGAAGCCGAGGCCGGTCGGAGACGGTGTCGCCGTCGAGCAACGCTTGCAGATGATCGGCGAGGCGGCGCAAGTAATCCAACAGCGCGTCACGTTCGGCCGCGGACAGCGGCGCCATCATTTCCTCGTGGTTGGCGAGGATCGATCGCTTCATCGATTCGAGTTTGCGCGCGCCCTTTTTGGTCGCGAACAGCGCGGTCGTCCGCTTGTCACCGCGCGGGGCCTCGCGGCCGATCAAGCCGTCGCGCTCGAGGCCGTTGATCACTTTGGTGAAATTCGGGCGCTTGATCATCAGCGCGTCCGCCAGCACGCCATGCCGGATGCCCGGGTTGGCGTGAATCGCGCCGAGCGTGATCAAGGCGCCGGTGCTCAAGCCGGAGCCTTCGAAGCGCCGATAGAACAGTTGGAAGCTTTGCAGTTGGACGACGCGGATCAGAAACCCGACCGATTCCGCCAAGGGCGGCATTTCATTGCCGAAACCCGCGTTGCCGAACCAGACCGCCTTCGCGCTTTGATACCGTCCCGAACCGGTCGGTTCATCGTCCTCTAGCACGTGCGTCATACCCCTGCCCGCGCCGTTGCGCGGCCCAAATCTTTTTCGCTCTGCGCAGCTTACAGCGTTCCATCCAGTCTGCAACTATGGCCGTCCAGGTCCCGTTTCGACCAACACAAGGAGGGTTCGGCGAAAAAAATCGTCATGGCACGCTAAGGCGGGCCATCCATGACCGCGTTCGAGAAACTTGAACCCAATATCGCCTAAAGCGCGAGGCCGCGCGCCATCAGCGTCGCCGCGAACGGGATCAGCGCGAACACGCCGAGTTCCGCCGCTATGAACGTGCGGATATGACGGAACCGTTCCGGGGCCAGCGTCAAGGCTTGCCCCGCGGCGGTCTTGCGATGCGCGATGAAGGCGAAGGTCGGCGGCAGCGACAGCAGCCCGACGACCACGAACAGCGCCATCTTTACCCAGAAGAATTCGCTCGCCGCGTAAAAGGCCGCGCCCTTGGCGAAGAA
>JASHUX010000163.1 GCA_030039775.1 Alphaproteobacteria bacterium
ACAAATTCTGGCGACGCGCGATGCGGCCGGCGCCGTGGTCGAGGGCGATGCCGATCACGCCGTCGAACACACCGACCTCTGGACGTTTTCGCGTCCGGTCCGATCGCCCGATCCGAATTGGATCTTGATCGCCACCGAAGTCCCGTCGCCCAAAACTTGACGATGACCCGTTCGGGGACTTGGTGCAGCGTCCTGGCGCTGCTTGCGCTTGCGGCATGCGCCGCTCCGGCCCCGCCGACCGCGCCGCCCAAAGCGGCAAAAGAAAAGCTGCTGCTGGAACCGGCCTCGTACGACGCCATCGAGGGCTGGAACCAGGACCAAGTGTCCGCGGCAATTCCGGCGCTGCTAAAATCCTGCGCACGCCGGCTCGCACAGCCGCCGGGCGCAAAGGTGGGACCCGACGGGATCGGCGGCACGGTCGAGAATTGGCGCGCACCGTGCGCCGCCGCGTCGCGCCTGCCGGCGGCCGACGACAACGCTGCACGGGCCTATTTCGTGCGCTGGTTCACGCCGTCGCTCGTCACGGGCAATGGCGACGCGGACGGCTTGTTCACCGGCTATTACGAGCCGCTGCTCGCCGGATCGCGGCGGCGCGGCGGCGCCTATCAAACGCCGCTGCTGCGCCGTCCGGCGGATCTGGTGATGGTGCAGCTCGGCTTGTTCCGTCCCGAATGGCGCGGCGACCGCATTGCCGGGCGTGTGGTTAAGGGCGACTTGGTGCCGTATCCGACCCGCGCCGAGATCGAGCGCGGCGCGCTCGACACCGGCACGCTCGCAATCTATTGGGCCGCCGATCCGGTCGACGCGTTCTTCCTCGAAGTGCAAGGCTCGGGCAGAGTGCGGCTGCCGGATGGCCGCACGGTCAGCGTCGGCTATGACGGGCAGAACGGCCGGCCCTATGTCTCGATCGGCAAGGTGCTGGTCGAGCGCGGACAGCTCACCAAGGACCAGGTCTCGCTCGACAGCATCAAGAATTGGATCCGCGCTCATCCGGCGGACGGTCGAGCGCTGCTCGACGACAACCCGTCTTACGTCTTCTTCCGCGAGATGAAAGGCGAGACGCCGATCGGCGCCGAAGGCGCGGTGCTGACGGCGGGGCGCAGTCTTGCGGTCGACCGCGCCTATCTGCCGCTCGGTGCGCCGATGTTCATCGATGCGCGCGACGGTAACGAAATCGTGCGCCGATTGGTTGTCGCCCAGGACACCGGCGGCGCGATCCGTGGGCCGGTACGCGGCGATCTCTTTTGGGGCTTCGGCGCCGACGCGGAGCGCAAAGCCGGGCCGATGAAAGCCCATGGCCGCTATTACCTCTTCCTGCCGAAGACCGACGCCGCAATTTCGCCTACTTCGTGACAGCAAATTTATTCGCTTCGCAGGGGATATGACGGGCTCGGCGCGCGAAAAATCTGTGTCGATTTCGCAGGACGAGGGTTCAGTCTCGGTGAGGCCGCAGGGTCGTCCGGCACATGGAGGAACATCATGGTTCGGTTGAAACGGGCGGTGTTGGCGCTGTCCTTGTCGCTGGCGTTAGCCGGCGCGGGCGCGGTTTCCGCTTTGGCGCAGGACCACCACGATCATCATCCCGGCGGCGGTCCGCATGGGCATGGCGGCCCCGGCTTCCACGGCGGCTTCCATCACGACTTCGCGCACTTCACCCCGGCGGAGCACGCCTTGTGGGTCGGCGGCGCTTGGCATCACGGCTGGTATGGCGGGCGCTTCGGCTGGTGGTGGGCGGTCGGCGGCATCTGGTACTACTACGCCGCGCCGATCTATCCTTATCCGGAATACGTCGCCGACATCTACTACGACCCGAGCATGGGCGCACCGCCGGGCGCGCCGACCGCGCCGGTCGAGCCTGCCGCCGGGGCGCCGCCGGGCTACTGGTATTACTGCGCGCCGAGCGGCGCTTATTACCCCTATGTCCAAAGTTGCCCGGTGCCGTGGACGCCCGTCGCACCGACACCGCCGGGACAGCAATAGCAGGGACGCGCAACGCCGCCGCCACGATCCGGCCTTGATTGGCCTTTAGGCTGATTCCAGATTTAGGGGGCGACCGACCGTCGCCCCACCATTTGATATGGGAGATTAGGAGCAAACGATGACCACACGACTGATCGCCAAATCGGCCTTGGCTGTTTGCGCGGTAGCGCTGATAGGGGCTGCGACCGTGGCGACGTCGGCCCCGGCCGATGCCCGCGTCTTTGTCGGCTTCGGCTTCGGCCCGTTCTGGGGCTATCCGTATTATCCCTATCCCTATCCTTATCCGTATGCCTATCCGTACCCGTACGGTGCGCCGCCGGTCGTCTATTCGCCGGGTTATGCCCCCGCCGATCCGGGCTACGCGCCCGCCCCGGCCGCTGCGCCGGCGAGCTGGTACTATTGCAGCAATCCGCCGGGTTATTACCCCTATGTGCAGCAATGCAGCACGGGCTGGCGTGCCGTCCCGGCGCAGCCACAGCCGCCCCAGCAGTAACGCCTAACACTCTTAGAGCCGGAGATTTCAGGTGATCGTATGGAAGAAGGCGGGCGTCGGCTTGGCCGTTGCCGCCACGCTCAGCAGCTGTGCGACCATTCCCATGGGCCCGCGCGTTCAAGCAATGCCGCCGCCGAACAAACCCTATAGCGCGTTCCAGCAAGACGACTATTTCTGCCGCGGGCAAGCTGCCAACGCGGTGCAAGGCCAGGTGGAGGCCGCCAACAACGCCCAGGTCGGCGGCGCCTTGTTCACCACCATTCTCGGTGCCGCCCTCGGCGCCGCGATCGGCGGTGGCCGCGGGGCCGCGATCGGCGCGGCGGCGGGTGCCGGGGCCGGCACGCTCTACGGCGTCAATTCGGCACAGTGGCAGCAATTGTCGATCCAACAGCGCTACGACGTCGTCTACGCGCAGTGCATGTACGGGCGCGGCGATCAGATCCCAGGCTACGGCCGCCCGTACTATCGCCGGCCGCCGCCGAGCTATAACAACGTGCCGCCGCCGCCGCCGGGCGCGCCGCCACCGCCGCCGCAAGGGCCGTCGGACCAATAGGTTTCAGGGAGCGGATTTCTTTCTGATCCCTGACCTTTGATTGTCTGATCCCCGATTGCTTTCCGGGCGACGCCTGGCCATTCTCCCGGCATGTCGGATTCCGCCTCGCGGCCGGCGATTCGCGTCGGTCTGTTCGTCACTTGTTTAGTCGACCTGTTCCGGCCGTCGATCGGTTTCGCGGCCGTGAAACTGTTGGAGGACGCGGGGTGCCGCGTCGAGGTGCCGGACGCGCAGACCTGCTGCGGCCAGCCCGCCTATAATTCCGGCGACAAGGCCGACACCAAGGCGATCGCGCGCCAAGTGATGAGCGCGTTTACCGGCTTCGACTATATCGTGGCGCCATCGGGTTCCTGCGCCGGCATGCTGCGGACGCACTATCCCGAACTGTTCGCCGACGAGCCGGATTTCCTGCCCGAGGTCGAGCAATTCGCCGAGCGCTGTTACGAACTGGTCTCGTTTCTGACCGATGTGCTGAAGGTGGAGCGGGTCGCCGCGCGCTATAACGGCGTCGCCACCTATCACGATTCCTGCTCGGGTCTGCGCGAGCTCGGCGTGCGCGCGCAGCCGCGGCAATTGCTGCGCTCGGTGGTGGGCCTGTCGCTGAAAGAATTGCCGGGCGCCGACGTGTGCTGCGGTTTCGGCGGCACGTTCTGCATCAAATACCCCGATATTTCGGAGCGCATGGCGAGCGACAAGATCGCCGACGCCGCCGCGACCGGCGCCGACACGCTGCTCGCGGGCGATCTCGGCTGCTTGCTCAACATGGCGGGCAAAGCGTCGCGTCAGGGCCGGCCGATCCGCGTGCGCCACGTCGCGGAAGTGCTGGCGGACATGAGCGGCGACGTGTCGCCGATCGGCGCGCCCGCGGAGCGCCGCTGATGCAAGCGACCAGCCACGCCTTCAAGGAGAACGCACATCGCGCGCTCGGCGACCGCAATCTCCAAACCGCGCTCGGCATCGTAAAGCGCAATTTTGCCGGCCAGCGCACCGCCGCGGTTGCACGTATGCCCGAGTTCGAGCGACTGCGCGACGAAGGCCGCGACATCAAGAACCACGTGCTGCAGCATCTCGACCTATATCTCGAAGCGTTCGAGCAAAAGGTCGTGGGACTGGGCGGCAAAGTGTATTGGGCGGCCGACGCCGCCGAGGCGCGCGACCATGTGCTGGCGATCTGCCGCGCCGCCGGGGCCAAGACCGTGACCAAGGGCAAGTCGATGATCGCCGAGGAAATCGGCATCAACGATCACCTCGAACAGCACGGCATCGCGCCGATCGAAACCGATCTCGGCGAATACATTATCCAGCTTCGCCGCGAAACGCCGAGCCACATCATCGCGCCGGCGATCCATCTCATCAAAGGCCAAGTCGAGGAGACGTTCCGCGAAGCGCACACGCAGCTCGATCCCGCACGGCCGCTGGCCGAGGCGCGCCAGCTCTGCGACGAGGCGCGGGCGCTGCTGCGGCCCAAATTCCTCGCCGCCGACGTCGGGATCACCGGCGCCAATTTCCTCGTCGCCGAAACCGGCTCGTCGATCATCGTCACCAACGAAGGCAACGGCGACCTGACGCAGAATCTGACGCGCGTTCACATCGTTCTGACGAGCATCGAGAAAATCGTGCCGACGCTCGAGGACGTCTCGACGCTGCTGCGGCTCCTCGCGCGCTCGGCGACGGGCCAGGAATTTTCGACCTATACCACGGTGTCGAGCGGCCCGCGTCGCGCCGGCGACACCGACGGGCCGGAGGAATATCACGTCGTGCTGCTCGATAACGGGCGCAGCGCGATGCTCGGCACCGAGTTTCAGGATATTCTGCGCTGCATCCGCTGCGGCGCGTGCTTCAACCATTGCCCGGTCTATGGCTCGGTCGGCGGCCACGCCTACGGGTGGGTCTATGGCGGGCCGATGGGTTCGGTACTGACGCCGCAGCTCATCGGCGTGAAGGAGGCGGGCAATTTGCCGAACGCCTCGACCTTTTGCGGGCGCTGCGAAAGCGTGTGCCCGATGCGGATTCCGCTGCCGAAAATGATGCGGCATTGGCGCGAGCGCGAATTCGAGCGCCATCTGCAGCCGAGCGTCTATCGCGCCGGACTCAAGGCGTGGGCGTTCCTGGCCCGCAACCCGCCGCTTTATCGCTTCGTCACCGAGATCGGCGCGGCGGTGCTGGGCTGGACCGGGCGGTCGCGCGGCCGCTTCCGCGCGCTGCCGCTGGCGCAAGGCTGGACCAACGATCGTGACATGCCGGCGCCCGAAGGCAAGACCTTCATGGCGCTGTGGGCTGAGCGGCAGAAGCGACGAGCGTGATGGCGGATTCGCGCGACCGCGTTCTCGGCAACCTCAGACGCGCGTTGCGGCGCGGGACGGCGGACGACACCGCGGCGGTGACGGTGCGCGAGCGTCTCGCCGAGCACCGGCCGAATACGATCCCCGCGCGCGCGACCGAACTCAGTCCCGACGCGCAGGTCGATCTGTTCGAGACGATGGCGGAGGAAGTGTCCGCCACGGTCGCGCGCGTTGCCAGCCTGCGCGACGTACCGGGCGCCGTTGCCGATTACCTGGCGCAGCATAATCTGCCGGCGCAACTGGTGCTGACGCCCGATCCGCAGCTTGCCGCGATTCCGTGGGACGAGCGCCCCACGATTGCGTTGCGGGAGGGCATCGCCGGCGCCGACGATCTTGTGGGGATGACCGGCGCCTTCGCCGGCGTCGCCGAGACCGGCACGCTGATGCTGATCTCCGGCCCCGACTCGCCGACGCGCAACAATTTCCTGCCCGACAATCACATCGTCGTGCTGCGCGCCGAACAGGTCGTGCCGACCTACGAAGAAGGCTGGAACCGCTTGCGGGCGCTGAAGACACTGACCGACGGCAAATTCACCATGCCGCGCACGGTGAACTTCATCACCGGCCCGTCGCGCACTGCCGATATCGAGCTGAAGATCGAGCTCGGCGCCCACGGCCCGCGCCGGCTGCACATCCTGATCGTCGATGACCCGCCGAGCGATTGATCCCGACGAAAGCGCCCTGTGGCACGCGGCGATGCGCGGCGTGACGCGCCATCGCGCGGCGGCAAAGAAGGCCGCCGAAGTACAGGAACCAAAAAAAGATAATGTCGTCCCCGCGAAAGCAGGAGCTCAGGGCCGACGCACGTCGCTGACCCTGGATTCCCGCGTTCGCGGGAATGACGACGTAACAAGACATTCCGAACCCGGCATCGACCGACGGCAGGCGCTGAGGCTGAAGCGCGGGCAGTTGCCGATCGAGGCGCGGCTCGATCTGCACGGCTTGACCCAGGCCGCGGCGCATCGCGAATTGGCGGCGTTCGTCGCGCGCAGCCATGCCGCGGGAAAACGCGTGCTGCTGGTCGTCACCGGCAAGGGCACACGGGAAGGCACGGGGGTTTTGCGCGCCGCGGTGCCGCGCTGGCTGTCGGAGCCGGCGTTGCGCGAGCGCGTGCTGGCGACTCGTCCCGCCACGCCGCGCGACGGCGGCGACGGCGCGCTCTATGTGCTGCTGCGGCGGGCGCGATGACGCCGTTCGGCGAACGCCTGCGCGAACTGCGCGAGCAACGCGGCATCCAACTCAAAGCCATGGCCGAAGCGTTGGGCGTATCGCCCGCCTACCTCTCGGCCTTGGAACACGGCAAGCGCGGGCGGCCGACGCATGCGCTTGTGGTCGCGATCTGCGCCTATCTCAACATCATTTGGGACGAGGCCGACGAGCTGGCGCGGCTCGCTCGCATCTCCCATCCGCGCGTCACCGTCGACACGGCGGGACTCAGTCCGCGCGCGACGGAACTCGCGAATCTCCTGGCGGAACGCATTCATTCGCTGCCGTCGGGGCGGATCGAAAAGATGTTGGCGCTGCTCGACGGCGCCGCGTCGCCTAGCGGAAGTCGATCGTTGGGCCGAGGGGCACGACGCCGCTCGGATTGACGCTGCGGATCGCGTAGTAATTCTCTTTGTACTTCTTCACGTCGACCGTCTCGTCGATCCCGGGTGTCGCGTAGAGCGCCTTGGCGTAGCGCCACACCGCCGGCATTTCGTAGACGTGGCGGATGTTGCATTTGAACAGCGGGTAGTAGGCGCAATCGAACCGCACCAGCGTCGGGAACAGGCGCCAGTCAGCCTCGGTCTGGCGGTCGCCGAGCAAATATTTCTGCTTCGACAGCGTCGCCTCGAGCCAGTCGAAGGTGTCGAACATGCCGCGCACCGCGTCCTCGTAGGGCGCTTGCGCCTGCGCGAAGCCGCAGCGATAGGCCCCGTTATTGATGTTGTGATAGACGCGCTCGTTGACCGCGTCGATCTGCGGCGCGAGATCGGCCGGATAATAGTCGTGCCGGTCGTCGGTGAAGGCCGCGAATTCGCGGTTCAGCATGCGGATGATTTCGGACGATTCGTTGTTGACGATCTTGTTGCTCTTCTTGTCCCACAGGATCGGCACGGTGCAGCGGCCGGTGAATTTGGGATTGTCTTTGAGATAGACATCATAGGCGAACTTGGCGCCGAACAGCGGATCGGGCGTGTCGAAGCGCCAGCCGCCGACTCCCGGCGCGTGGTTGGTGTAGGAGGTCGAAATCACGCCCTCGAGCTTCTTGAGCTTGAGGAACAGCATGACGCGATGGCACCAGGGACAGCCGAAGGCGAGGAAGACATGATAGCGCCCGGCCTCGGCCTTGAAGCCCGAGCTGCCGTCGGCGGTGATCTTGTGCCGGAAGATCGAGGCGGTGCGGTCGAACGACCCCGTCTTCCCACGCGTATCGGTGGCATGGTCGTCCCATTTTCCGTCGATCAGCATGCCCATGGTGGCGTCTCTTTCCGAAGTGAGGCCCCATACCAGCAATTCCCGAGGCCTGGCGCAATTGCGTAAAACCGGCCCGCGGTTGCGATTCGAGCAACTCTGGAGAGGCGGATAGGCGCCTAAAGCACCGGCCACAGCCAAAAAACGATGCCGATCAGCGCGATGAAGGCGCCGCTCAGGACCTCGCCATATTTCTCGAGCGGACCCAACGACGCACGGCGCAACCCCGCCGCCGAATAGACGCAAAGCGCGACATAGGTCGCGATCGTGCTGGCGGCAAACAGCGCCGCCATCAGCAGCATAATGCCGATGCCGAGCCGGCTCGCCGCAAAGAACGCGGGGATGCCCTCGACCATCGGCGACGAGCCGAGAATGATCAGAAGCGCGCCGCGACCCGTGGCGCGGTGCGCGTGTTCGTGCAGCGGCGGATCGAGCGCCAGGTCGCCGGCG
>JASHUX010000020.1 GCA_030039775.1 Alphaproteobacteria bacterium
ACCGCTACCCCGAACCGCTTGGCCGCGCCTTGCCGCGACTGGCCGCCCGCAACCGCGCCAACAACCCGCTCCCGCAAATCCCGTGAATAGGGTCGTGCCATCCATGCTGGCCTCCATCTCCAGCATGCAGCTTGAATCACAATTCGCCCTCCGCCGGAATCCCTTATCGATTCCTTCAGCTCGGATACCGCTCTAGCACTTGATGTCGGCCAGGATGCGGCGGGTCGGGGCGGTTCCGAAGTTCGAGCGGCCGATGCGCGCCAGACAACACCATGGCCTTCATGCGTGAACGCGGACCTCTCGGGTTTGGTCGCTCAGTGGCCCATGCCGGGCATGACGACACCGTTGTAGATTTCCGGATCAGGTTTGCCCGTAACCTGCAACACGCCCACTAAGCCGCGTTCCATGCGCGCTAAAGCATGATCGACAAGCGTGTAGTTTCCCGGCACCAGCGGCGCAAATTCGACGACGGCGGCATCACCTGGCGGCACCGAGATGGTCTGGATGCCACGCAACGGCGGGCTCAACAGACCGCCGGCTTCGTAGGCTTTGTCCATGATCTCGCCGATAACATGGAACGACGAGGTGAAGTTCGGACCGCCGACGCCGAAGTAAATCCGCACGCTTTCACCGACATGGGCGTGGAGCGGATGGAGCTTGCTGATCGCTCCCACTTCCCCGTTGAACACAAAATATTCGGGGCGCTCGTCGAGTAATTTTTCGACGCTGAATTCCTGGCTGCCGCGCTGGCCGTACGGCGCGTCGGTGTAAATCTCGCCTTGCATCACGTAATACTCGTGGTCGACTTTCGGTAGGCCGTCCTCAGGTTCGACCAGGATCATGCCGTACATGCCGTTGGCGATATGCTCGGCCACCATCGGCGTCGCGCAGTGATAGACGTAGAGCCCGGGCACGAGCGCCTTGAAGCTCATCGATTTCTCGCCGCCGGGCTCGACTTGCAGGACGGCCGCGCCGCCGCCTGGCCCCGTTACGGCATGAAAATCGACCGAATGGATCATCGCGCTGTTCGCCGAATTCTTGAGATGGACATCGACCGTGTCGCCGACGCGGACGCGCAACATCGGGCCCGGAACCTTGCCATTGAAAGTCCAGTAGCCGTAGGTCGTGCCCTCGGCGAGCCGCCCTTCCACTTCGACGGCTTCGAGGTCGACGCGCACCCTCGTCGGATCGCGCGGCGCGATTGGCGGCGGCACATCCCCCGGGTCGCGGGAGATGTCCGCCTCCGCCAGCGTCGAGACCGGCGGCTTGGCCGTGACGACGAACTTGCCTTCCATGCCCGCCAACTGATGCCCCGGCACGCTGCAGAAATACACGAAATCCCCGGGCTTGCCGGCTCTGAAGGCGAGTGTCGTGCTGGCGCCCTTGCCGATGACCCGCGGCGACTTGGCGCCCTCATCGGGCAGGGTAATGTCGTGCTCGGCGCCCTCGCCGTTAATCAGCGTGATCTCGACACCCTGGTTCTCCGCTGCGGTCAGCGTCGGATTGGCCTTGCCGTCGATAGTTCCGCCGACGCCGACATAGACCATGCGGCCCTCGGCAATTCCCGTGCGCAGCGTGTATTTCACATCCGACACATAAGCGGCGACCGGACCGTTGGCGCGGGGCGCGATCTTTGCGGTTGTCGCCGGCGCCTTGGTCCCCGGCGCGGGGTGGAAGTTGTCGCTCGACGACGCCAGATAGGCGATCACGTCGGCGCGGTCCTGCTCCGACTTCAACCCGGGAAACGGCATGTGATTGCCGGGCACGACCTTTTGCGGATCGGTAAGATAGGCATCGAGCGTGGTTGGGTCCCAGATCAGTTTCGCCTGCTTCATCGCATCTGAATAGGTGAAGTCTGACTCCGATCCCGACGGCCGGTCGACAATGTTGGCAAGACTGGGGCCGACCAGAACCTTTCCCGGTGTCAGGGAGTGACAAACCGCGCATTTGCGAAAAACGATCCGTCCCTCGGTTGGGTCGCCGTCCATACCAAGCATCAACGCAGCGCCCGCCGGCCGCGCCGGCTGTTTTGGCGCTACGGGCGAGGAAGAAGTGGCGGCGACGGGAGTGGATGGGTCAACCGCCGGGGACGTCCCGGGGTTTACCGTCGTTGCGGTCCTGATCGCTGTTCCCGATTGGGCGGACGACGGACCGGCGGGCGCCGCCGATCCGTTCGGCGCTGCATTGGTCGGCGCCGAAACGGGGGCATCGACGGTGAAAGTATCGCCTGTTCCCGGATTTGCCTGCATTGCCGGTGCGGCTGGGCCGTAGCCGGGCGGCCGCGACCAAAGGAACAGCCCACCCGCCAAAACAGCTAAAATCGCGAATGCCGGGAGCATCCGATTCATTGCTCATCCCCCTGGATCACTCTTTTCGATCACGCCCGCCAGGATGACGACCACCGGAACACGCCCACAATGCCGGAACCTTCTCAGTGAACGCTTGCGACGCGGAAGGTGCGGATTTGGCCGTCACGCTCCTCGATAGAGACATATTCGCCGGTAACGAACCGATGCTGCTCGCCCCGGAAGATTGTTTCGTCGCCTTCTCCGCTTGGTCCGAACGAGAGCACCCATCCGCGATGTCCGTGCCGGATATGACCGCGCTCATTATCACTGGCCCAGAAGCGATGAAATGATACCTCGTCGCGATTTTCCGGGACCGCTTTCGCATCGAGACGCCCGCCCCACGTTAGCGGGACCCGTAGTTCGTAGCCATGTTTCTTGCTGCCTTCGGGAAAATCGTGACAGCGGGCCAATTCCAGTCTGACCGTTCGCATCATGGTGTGCGCTCCGTGTAAGTCCCAATCACCTTGGCACGGCCGCCGCGGCAGGCGGTTGATGCAAATCAAAGCGGCAAGCCTGTCGCCGCGGTTCAAATGGCGCCGTTTCTGCGATGGAGAGAGCGATGCCGTTGTTCGAGGAGAGGGAGCGCGCCGAAGAGGCCCGCTACGCGAATGCGCAGGAACTGGCGTTCCGTACTAAAATACGCCGCAACAAGCTATTGGCGGAATGGGCAGCCGA
>JASHUX010000164.1 GCA_030039775.1 Alphaproteobacteria bacterium
CGCGGATCGAACGCGACATGCTTCACATGCGGCTGGAACGGCGGCGCCGGGAAGTTCCATTGCGCTACGCTGGCGACATCGCGGATGCCCGGCAGTTCTTGCCACGTGTCGCCGTCATCGATGCTGCGGTAGAGGTGCGCCGGCTCCGTCCCAGCGTAAAGCTCGATACCGGCCTCGGTTTCGCGGCAGGCCAGCGAGAAGACATGATCCTCGACAATGCCGTTCCGCGCGAGCGCCCATGTCGCGCCGTCGTCGCGCGAGCGGTAAAGCCCGACGCCGTGAACGCCAGCGAAGAGATGGCCGCGCGGATCGCGCAGTAGCGAGCTGATATGCAGGCCCTTCAAGCCGACCGACTGTGCCTGCCACTTTTCGCCGTCACGCGTGAGCCGTGCGACTCCATCGGTAGTCGCGACTAGAATGTCGTCGGGTGCGTCCGTCGTGCGGTAAACATCGACGCCATTGGGACTGAGACAGACGGTGGTCATGATTCCGCCTCCCTAGACCGGATACACCAGATAACGCGGCGTGGTGACGGTATCGAGAATCGCTTTCTTGGCACGGAATTTCGCGTCGCCGCGCCCGAGTTCGATCTGGTCTTCATACGTGCCCACGACCAGAATCTCGGAACGCCCGCGCGCGGTGGTATAGGCGACCATAAAATTACTCTCGACTACGTAAAGGCCGTCGCCGCCTGACATGCAATCGATCCGTTGCACGAAATGGCGCGTTTGATAATCCTCGAACGTGCCCGCCCATACCTTGGCGATATAGGTAACGCGGTCGCGGATACGAGCAAGGCTATCGTCCATCATGATGGCGACCGGCAATTCCTGTTCGACGTTCTCGCGCGCGATGCAGATATAGCTCGCCGTCTCGGCGAAGCATCCGGCCCAGCCTGCCATATCCCGAACGTCCAGCGCCCGGAGGTAGCGCAACTGCAGCGCATCGATGCCGGCCAAGACGCCTGCGTCAATCACGCGCGAACCCCATCGCTTGCCGATAATGTTCCCAACGGATCAGATTCCCGGCCTCGTCGCCTTTGTCGAGCGCGTAGGGCGCCACGATCGGGCCGCGCACGCCTTTCTGGAACGCGACCGTGCCGTCGCTGGCGGAGCCGACATGGAGGCGGTTGAACACAGCGCCGTCTTCGAGCGAGATGAACCCGCTCGGCCCGATCAGGTTAGAGGCTTGGCGGATGCGATGTTGCACCAACGCGGCGTCGTCATCGGCATGGGCGAAATAGGCATAATGCACCTCTGTCTCGTCGGGCGAGATCGGTGTCGCGTAGCGGACGCTGATGACATCGAGATTGCGCGTGATGATCGTCACCGGGAACAGGCTGACGATGATGTTGTGCGGCGGCAGCTTGGGATCGCGGCCCTCGACCACCGAGCCGTCCTCGATGAAGCTCGGCTCCGGCACGGCGAGCGTCGCGCTGTTCACTTTGTGCGCGTGCGGCGTCATGAACTGCGCGCCGTCGGCCTGTGCGAATTTCAGCATGCGGAAGGCGGCGTGCAGCAACGGGCCGTGATAGCCCTCGTTGTCGCTGTATTCCTTCCAGTTGGCGGCGAACGCCACTTTTTGATAGCCGAGCAATTTGAGGCGTCCGTCGCCGCCCATCGCGCGGGCTATGTGCTCGGCTGTGTTGTCGAGATAGTCCGCGAGCGGCGGCGCCTCGTCGCTCAAGGTAACGAAGATCAGCCCGCACACCTCGCCGGAACGCAACACCCGCAGCCCGTAATCTTCCTTGCGGAAATCCCTTGGGAAGTCACCCTGTCCGGGCACGCCGATCAGCTCGCCGCGATTATTGTAGGTCCAGCGGTGATAGGGGCATTCGATCTTGTCGGCCTTGCCGCGCGCGCAGGTCTTGAGCTGGGTGCCGCGATGGGCGCAGGAATTCTGAAACACGCGCACAACGCTGTCGTCGCCATGCACGATCAGCACGGGCACCGCGCCCACATAGCCGGTCTTTAGGTCGCCGCGCGCCGGAATCTCCGCGACATGCGCGACCGGATGCCATTCCGGACCGTGGAAGATGCGCTCAAGCTCGAGCCGGTAGACGTCGGCGCGGTGAAACACCTCTTTCGGTATCTCATTGAACTTGGCGGGCCAGCGGATATCGAGCGCGCTGTCGTTGCGCATCGCTACATCCTTTCGAAGGTCGGTACGTTGAGCCCCGCGCTGAGTCCGCCATCGACGACGAGCGCTGCGCCGGTGATGTACGAGGCGTCTGACGAAGCGAGAAAAATCGCAGGCTTCGCTATTTCCTCCGGCTCCGCCGAGCGGCGCATCGGCGCCAGCACCGCGATCTCGCTCTTTCCCGTCGGCGATTTCTCCCAATATTTTTCAAGCCGCGGCGTGCGGGTCGAGCCGGGGCACACCGCGTTGACGCGGATATTGTCCTTGGCGAAATCCATCGCGAGATTGCGCGTCAAAAGCATCACGCCGCCCTTCGAGGCGCTGTACGCCCCACAGCGATTTTCGGCAAGGATGCCCGCGACCGAGGCGACATTGACGACAACCCCGCCGCCGCGCTTTCGCATCTCCGGAATCGCGGCCTTGCAGAGGCGGTAGATCGAGGTGAGGTTGGTGTCGAGCACGGCGTACCAATCGTCCTCGTCCATCTCTTCGACATTGCGCGGGATGTTGATGCCGGCGACGTTGAACAGCGCGTCGAGCGCGCCGCCGATGCGTGCTGCCGCCGCCACGGTTTCGCGGATTTGATCGCGATTCTTGACGTCGAGCGTCATCGCGTGAGCGCGGTCGCCGATCTCGGCGGCCACCCTTTGCGCCGCCGCCTCGTCGACGTCGGTGACGATTGCCGCGCCGCCATGCGCAGCCCATTCGATCGCGATCGACCGACCAATGCCCGCCCCCGCCCCGGTGACCAGCGCCACCTTGCCGGCGAACTCGTCGTTCCGCATCAGGCTCGCCGCCGGATGGGGTTGCGCTTCGCCGGCGCCCGGCGCGCTTCTTTCATCAATTGCCATAAGCGCGTGCGCGCGGTTCGGTTCTGATTGAGGATCTCGGCATCGATGTTTTCCTGCATGCGCGCCAGCGTGCGCTTGAACGACGCGAGCTCGTCGTCGGCGACGGTGCGCAACACCGCGTTCTCGATGTCGATGATCAGCGGTGTCAGCGTATCCGCGAGCGCGCGGCCCTTCTTGGTCAGGAACACGCGCCGCTTGCGCCGGTCTTCGGGCGCCGAAACGATCTTGATAAGGCCGCTACGCTTCAAGATACGCAGCGCGGTGACCGTGGTGGCGGCCTGCCGTCCGACGCGGTCGCTAAGCTCGCGTTGCGATAGCCCGTCTTCTTCCCACAGTTCGCGGAGATAGCGCCATTGCGGAAACGTGCCGCCGAGCGGTCCCAATCGCCGCTGCAAGAGCACGCTCCACGTCTCGGTCAGGGTTCGCATGTGGTAGCCGAGGCTTTCGGCTAGCGGCAGAGTTATCACGTTTGGCTGGTCGCTCATCGACCGGAACCATACTCGTGCGCCAACGAATTGCAATCTGTTCGATATCTAATGACTTCGGTGCGTGATTATGCTGAGCCTCTTTCGTCGCCCGTCAGCACCCATCAGCTGTTCAGCGGCGGTCGTAACGCGCACGTCAATGCGTTCTGGCGGTAGGACCGTTCCCCAAGGACGCCGGGCGAATATCGGCCGCCACCGGGCCGGCACTCGGCACAAGCGATGCGATCAACGCATCAAGCGTTTCACGACGGAACGGCTTTCCCAGCCGGACCACCCCCGCATCGGGGCCGCCGGCCACGTCGGCATAGCCGGTAGAAAGAACAATCGGCAGGCCCGGCTTCAAATCCTTAATTCGCCGCGCGAGTTCCAAGCCAGTCATGCCTGGCATGGCGTGGTCGGTGATGACGAGGTCGAACCGCGCATCCGATTTGAGAACCGCGAGTGCTTCCGCGGCGGAATTGGTCAGCGTCACGCGGTGTCCGCATTCTTCCAACATGGTGGCAACGGCTTCCCCAACCATCTCGTCGTCGTCGACCAGTAAGACCGAGCAGTTGTGCGTCCCGAGGTCGGCGCAATCGGACTCGCCTGCTATGAAATCCGGTTCCTCGGTGACAGACGGTAGCCATACCCGAACGGTGGTCCCGCTGCCGACCATGCTCGAGAGACGCACGCCGCCGCCCGACTGGGCGGCTAGGCCATAAACCATCGACAAGCCAAGTCCGGTACCTTTGCCGGTCGATTTGGTAGTGAAAAACGGCTCAGGCGCGCGCTTCAGGGTTTGCTCGTCCATGCCGACGCCCGAATCGGTTACGGCGACACAAACGTAGGAACCGGGACTGAGACCGTACATGTTGTCGTCCTCGATCCGATCCTGTCGCGCCGTTATCAGCAGCCGCCCGCCGATCGGCATGGCATCGCGCGCATTAAGGGCCAAATTCAAGACCGCCAGTTCGAGTTGGTTGGCGTCAACGCGAATTGGCGCCAACTCCGCCTCGAATTGCGTATCGATGTCGATGGTCGGGCCGATCGAACTGCGCAACATCTCGATCATGCCGCCGATCAATCGCGGCACGTCGACCACCTCCGGTTTCAGCTCCTGACGCTTGGCAAAGGCTAACATCCGATTGGTCAAGGCGGTGCCGCGCTCAGCCGCCTTGATCGCGCCCTCGATCAAGCGCTTCGTCCGCGGCATATCCGGGACATCGCGGGCGAGCATGTCGAGATTGGTTAAAATCGCCATCAGCAGGTTATTGAAATCGTGGGCGATGCCGCCGGTAAGTTGCCCCAGGCTCTCAAGTTTTTGCATCTGATGCACTTGCGCGAGAGCCGTTTCGCGCTCGAGCGTGCGCTCTTCCACGCGTTGTTCCAAATCCGCATTCGCCTGCTCGAGTTCGATGGTTCGTTCCTCGACGCGCCGTTCCAGCTCGGCGTTGAGTCGCTCGAGCTGCAGTGTCTTGCGATGAAGATCGGCGAAGACTCGGACCTTGGCACGAAGGAGCTCGGGTACAATTGGTACCGGAACGTAATCGACGCCGCCGGAATCGTATCCTTTGAGGCGATCCAGATCCGTCATCGCGACCGCGGAGACGAAAATGATGGCGGTATTTTGGAACCGCGGATGATCGCGGATCATCGCGGCCAGCTCGAATCCATCGAGCTCCGGCATTACCACGTCGATGAGAACGACAGCGATGCTCTTCTTGAGTAAATGTTCCAGCGCTTCACGTCCCGAACTGGCGGAGATCAGGTTCTCCTCCAACCCTTCGAGGATCGCGGCGTAGCTCAGGAGCTTCGCCGGCTGGTCGTCGACCAGCAGAATATTAACTCGCTCCTTCGCGATCATGGACGGCCGCCTCAGCGATGGAGCCACATGCGAAGCGCCGACAGCAGTTGATCGGTGTTGACCGGTTTCGCCAGATAGTCTGAGGCGCCGGCCTCGAGACATTTCTCGCGGTCGCCCTTCATCGCCTTGGCCGTCAGTGCGATGATCGGCAGCCGGCGGAACGCCGCATCGGCGCGGATCGCCGTCATCGTTTGATAACCATCCATTTCCGGCATCATGATGTCCATCAGCACGATCGCAATACCGGGTGTTGCGCCGAGGAGTGCGATCGCTTCGCGCCCCGTCGTCGCGGTCACGACATTCATGCCGCGACGTTCGAGCGCGCTGCTTAACGCGAAGATGTTACGCGCGTCGTCATCGACCAGTAGTACCGATTTGCCGACCAGGTCGTCGTCGGAATCGTGCAATCGTTCGATCAATCGCTGCTTCTCCGGCGGCAGGTCGGCGATCACGCGATGCAGGAACAAAGCTGTTTCGTCGAGCAGACGTTCCGGCGATTCGACGCCCTTCACCACGACGCTGCGCGCCATGGTGTGAAGCTGAGCGTCTTCTTCGGCGGAGAGCTGACGGCCGGTGAATACGACGACCGGCAGGTCGGGGAGGCCTGGATCGTCGCGCAATTGCTCCAGGAGATCAAAACCCGACATGTCTGGCAGGCGCAAATCGAGCACCACGCAATCGATCGGCCCATCGCGCAGCGCAGCAAGGGCGGCGCCGCCGGTTTCGGCCGGAATGATGTCGATGTCGTCGTGGCCCAGTAGTGCCGAAATGCCGAGTTGTTCGGCGGAATTATCCTCCACCACGAGGAGGCGCTTACGCCGCGGTTCGGTGAATTCCAAAATGCGCCGCAGTGCTTGGTCAAGCCCATCCTTCGTTGTCGGCTTGGTGATGAACGAGAACGCGCCGCGCGCCAAGCCGTTTTGCCGGTCTTCGTCCAGTGTCAACATCTGAACGGGGATGTGTCGTGTCAGCGGGTTCTGCTTCAACTGACTCAGCACCGTCCAGCCCAACATGTCGGGCAGGAAAACGTCGAGGGACACGGCATTCGGCTGGTACTCGGCGGCAAGAGCTAAAGCGTCGGCGCCGCGTGTCGCCACTAGAACCTTGAAGCCGGAATCGCGAGCCAGATCCGCAATGAT
Organism: Alphaproteobacteria bacterium; assembly: GCA_030039775.1. Lineage (GTDB taxonomy): Bacteria > Pseudomonadota > Alphaproteobacteria > ATCC43930 > CGMCC-115725 > JAATGI01. The sequence continues at coordinate 6,458 of JASHUX010000164.1, forward strand.
CCTGGCATAGTGCGGATCGTCCTCGACAATCAGAAGTACCTTGTCGCCGGCTTGCAAGACGGTGCGGTCATCCGGAACGCTCTCGACCACCGTTTCGGCGAGCGCGGCTCCTGCGGACAGCGCCGGAACGGACGACATCGTGGCAGGCGCCTTCTGTGGGATCGTCGGACCGGCATAC
>JASHUX010000021.1 GCA_030039775.1 Alphaproteobacteria bacterium
GATTGTAGGTGCCGAGCTTCTCGATGAAGCGCCCGTCCCGCGGGCTGCGGCTGTCCGCCACCACGATCTGATAGAACGGCCGTTTCTTGGCGCCGGCCCGGGCCATGCGAATCTTGAGTGCCATGAGTCTCCTTAGTCTCGACGACCCTCCCCCTCGATGGGGGAGGGTGAAATGCCGGGCGACAGCTCGGCATTTCGGGTGGGGGTGATGTTGATGCCGGTGGAGGAAGCACCTCCACCCGCTCGAAGTCTTCGACTTCTCGCGACCTCCCCCATCGAGGGGGAGGTAAATGAAAGGTGCGTGCGGAATCGGGACATGAATATCACCGCCCAAACCCGCCGCCCGGCAGCAGCGCGCCGATGCCGTGACGCATCAGGCCTTTCTGGCCGAGCTTGTTCATCTTTTTCATCATCGTCGCCATGTCCTGATACTGTTTCAGGAGGCGGTTGATCTCTTGCACCGTGGTGCCCGACCCGGCCGCGATGCGCCGCCGGCGCGACGCGTTGAGCAGGTTCGGGGTCTTGCGCTCCTTCTTGGTCATCGAGCCGATGATGGCTTCCTGGCGCTTGATCAGGCGGTCGTCGAGATTGGCCTCGTTGAGCTGTTTCTTGATCTTCTGGACGCCGGGCAGCATGCCCATGACGCCGCCCATGCCGCCCATCTTGCGCAATTGGCGGAGTTGCGCCGCCAGATCCTCGAGATCGAACTGGCCCTTCGCCATTTTCTTGGCGAGCTTCTCGGCGTCTTCCTGTTCGATCGTCTCGGCGGCCTTCTCGACCAGCGACACCACGTCGCCCATGTCGAGAATGCGGCCGGCGAGGCGCTCCGGCCGGAACGCCTCGATGGCGTCGAGCTTTTCGCCGGTGCCGAGGAACTTGATCGGCTTGCCGGTGACGCTGCGCATCGACAAGGCGGCGCCGCCGCGGCTGTCGCCGTCGACCCGGGTCAGCACGATGCCGGTGATGCCGACCCGTTCCGAAAAACTCTTGGCGAGGGTGACGGCGTCCTGGCCGGTCATCGCGTCGGCGACCAAAAGGCTGTCGGCCGGCTTCACCTCTTGGCCGACCGCCGCGACCTCGAACATCAGCGCTTCGTCGATATGCATGCGCCCGGCGGTGTCGAGGATCACCGCGTCGTAAGCCTCGCGCCGCGCCACATCCATCGCGCGCTTGGCGATCGCGACCGGCTGCTCGCCGGCGACCACCGGAAGCGACGGGACGTTGACCTGCTTCGCCAGGATTGCGAGCTGTTCCTGCGCCGCGGGGCGGTGCACGTCGAGCGACGCTAGCAGCACCATCTTGCGCTCGCGTTCCTTCAAGAGCCGCGCCAGCTTCGCCGCGGTCGTGGTCTTGCCCGAGCCTTGCAGGCCCAGCATCAGGATCGGCACCGGCGGCACCGCGTTGAGATTGAGCGGCTCGCCTTGGCCCAGCGTCTCGATCAAATGATCGTGGACGATCTTCACCACCATCTGCGCCGGCGTGACCGAGCGCAGCACGTCCTCGCCGACCGCTTTCGGCCGCACGCCGTCGATGAACTGCTTGACGACGGGGAGCGCGACGTCGGCCTCCAAGAGGGCGATGCGGATCTCGCGCAGCGCCGCGCCGACATCCTCCTCGGACAACGCGCCGCGCTTCTTCAGCCGGTCGAACGTATCGCCGAGACGCTGGCTTAGATTCTCGAACATGCCGTGCCCGCATCCTCAATGCATGACGGGCCGGTGCGCGACACTCGCGGACCGGCCGTCCCCCGCAGGGGTAATCGGTGACCAAGCTTCGTGAGAAGCGGCCGGGAACCTAGGCGGGCAGGGGCCGCGAGTCAACCGCGGGAGGCATCCCCAGAAAGATGGTTAACGCGCGCGGCCGTTAACCATGTTTGCCATGACAGCACATGCCCGGGTATGTTGACTCGAAACATGGTTAATCGAGGCGCCAAACCCAACAAAAGAACGGAGCAATTGCTCCATCATGGCCCTGTCACCGCGGTGGTCGACACCATTGTGCTGGGCGAGATCCGGCAGATCGGCAACGGCGACGGGCAGGCCCGGACCTTGGCCCACCGCATCGCCAGCAAAATGGCCTGGAAGCTCCACACTCTCGCCGCCCGCCGCGTCGAAGGCGACTAAACCCGCAGCAGGCTTCCGATTTTCCTTTTGTTCCCGTTTTGTGCTATGATCGCGAGAATATATAGCGGGTCTACTCGGCGGGTTGGCGTCGTATGCCGGCGCGGGCCACCTGATAAAAACCAGCAAATATCAGGATAACAGGTGCCGCGGCCGGAGCAGAGAGATACGAGCGCTAGAATTTCCGGAACGAAGCCAATTCGAGGGAAGGACCGTTGTCAGCCGGCGAAGGGCTTCCGTCCCCGCGCCGGCACGGCGGTGTGGGTCTGGTGGTCGGGGAGTTCGACGACCTCGACATCGACGCCGTAGAGGGCCGCCAGCGCGGCCTCGGTGACGACCTCGATCGGCGGGCCGAGCGCCACGAGCCGTCCGTCGCGCAGCAACGCGGCGCGGTCGCCGCAGAGAAACACATGGTCGGGATCGTGGGTCGACAACACCACCGCCATGCCGCGCTTGGCGAGCGCGGTGATCTGGTCGAGGACCCGGAGCTGATTGCCGAAATCGAGGCTCGCGGTCGGTTCGTCCATGACGAGGAGCTTCGGCTCTTGCGCCAGCGCCCGCGCGATCAGCACGAGCTGCCGCTCGCCGCCGCTGATCTCGGTATAGATGCGGTCGCGCAAATGGCCCATGCCGAGCGACGCCAGCGCCGCCTCGGCGGCGGCGACGTCTTTCTTTCCCGGCGAGGCGAACAGGCCGATATGCGCGACCCGACCCATCAGCACCACGTCGATGACGTTGAACGGGAAGAAATTAGTGCCAGCCTGCGGCACGTAGCCGACGATCTTGGCCAGTTCGGCGCGCGAGTAATCGCCGATGGCGCGGCCTTGCAGCGTGATCGTGCCGCCCAACGCCGGCAGCAACCCCAGCAGCGTCTTCATCAGCGTGGTCTTGCCGCCGCCGTTGGGACCGAGGAGGCACAGCACCTCGCCCGCGCGGATGTCGAGGTCGATGTCGCGGCCGATCTTGGTCTTGCGATAGCCGATATCGAGCTTCGCCGCTTCGAGAATGGTCATTGCCAGCCGCGCCGCGACGACGCCAGGAGCCAGAGGAAAAACGGCGCGCCGATGAACGCGGTCAGCACGCCGATCGGAATCTCGACCGTCGCCATGGTGCGCGCCAGCGTATCGACGAGCAGCAGATACGCCGCGCCGAACAGCATCGACACCGGTAAGAGGCGCGAAAACTCGGGTCCCGCGACCAACCGCGCCACATGCGGAATGATGAGGCCGATCCAGCCGATGATGCCGGCGATCGACACCGCCGCCGACGTGATCAACGTCGCGCCCGCGATGAACATAAAGCGCAGGAACGAGGTGTTGACGCCCAGCGACTTCGCTTCTTCCTCGCCCAGCGTCATCACGTTCATGCGCCAGCGCAGCAGAAACAGCGGCACCAGGCCGATGATGATCGCCGGCACCGCCGCGTCCAAATCGGGCAGCGTCACCGCGGTCAGGCTGCCCAAAAGCCAGAACGTAATGGCGGGAAGTTGGTTGTAGGGATCGGCGAACACCTTCACCAAGGCGATGGCGGCGCCGAGGAGCGTGCCCATCGCCACGCCGGCGAGCACCAGCACCAGGATCGGGTCGCGGCCCTTCATCGCCGTGCCAATGAGATAAACGATCGCGACGGCGCCGAGCCCGCCGACAAACGCCAGCAACTCGACGGCGAGGATCGAGACGGAAAGGAAAATGCCGAGCACCGCGCCGAGGCCGGCGCCGGCCGCGACGCCGAGGATATCGGGCGAAACCAGGGGATTGCGGAACAAGCCCTGATAGGTCGAGCCCGCGCCCGACAAGGCCGCGCCGACCAGCACGGCGGCCGCGATGCGCGGCAGGCGGATGCGCCACACCACGGCATCGACCGCGGCCGGAACGCCGCTCGCGCCGCCCGAAATCTTCGCCCACAGCACGGCAAAAAGATCGTGCGGGCTGACCGGGAATTGGCCCACGGCAAACGACACGACGCACAGCAGCACCAGAAGGCCGAACGGCAGGCCGATATCGACCGCCAAACTGCGCTTCACGCCGCCGGCTCCAACAGCGCCGTGAGCTGCGCTTGGGTCAGGTCGATATGATAGAAGCGCTGGTAGAAATCGTGCGTCTCCGCCGCGAAATCGCCCGTGAACAAGCCGTTATAGAGCTTGTTGCACAGCCATTTGAGGCCGATCAGCCGGTTGGTCGCGGGCGGCGAATCGAACCAGCCGAACGGCTTGTCCGGCGCGAGGAACACGCGCTTGTATTTCACGGCGTCGACGTCCTCCCAGATCGGGTTTTCCCACACGGCCTTGTAAAAGCGCTGGTCGATGGTGACGACGTCTTCGGGATTCCAGCTCAGGATCTGCTCGGGCGACACGGTCGCGATATTACGCTTTTCACCGGTGACGGCCACGTTCCGCGCGCCGACCACGTCCAGCATCTCGGCGTTGATCGAGCCGGCAAGGCCGGTCTCCAGCCCCTGCGGCCCGCGCGCGTAATAGACGCGCGCGCGATCGCCGGCCGGCACATAGGCGATGCGCTCTTTCACTTGCGCCAGCATGTCGGCCGCGTAGGTAGCGAGCGGTTCGGCCTCTTGCCGCATGTCGAAAATATCGCCGAGCTGACGGTAGAGCGCCGGCGCCTTGGTCAAAGCGCCGTCGAGCAGGATGTAGGGAATGCCGGTTTGCTGCTGGACCCGGTCGGCGAGCGAGGCATAGATCGGCGCGATGGTGCCGATGTCGAGCACCAAGTCGGGCTTTGCCTTCAACACCGATTCGACGTTGGCGGTGTTGGCGCGTCCGGTGAGGCGCCCGGTCACCGGCAGCGCCGCGTATTTCGGCGGCAGGTAGGAGAGGCGGTCGCCGCGGATCGGATCGGGCCAGCCGGCGAGCTTGTCCGGCGCCAGGGTATAGAGCGTAATCGCGGCCGGCGTGCCGGCGGCAAAGATACGCTCGATCTTGGCCGGGATGCTGACCTTGCGCCCGGCCGCATCGGTGACGGTGCGCGTTTGTGCGACGCTCGGGCGGGCGGCGATCGCGACGGCGGCGCCGCCCATCAGGGCCAGGGCGTGACGGCGGGAAATCATGCCGGCAAATGTAACAGCGACCCGGCGACGTTCAAGCGTTATGCCCGATCGGCTATAGCCAGTAGGCGTAGGTACGGAATTCGATGCTCTCGCGAGTCACGGCGCCGGCGCGGGTCTCGTCATGGAACGCGGTATGGGCGGTGAACCAGGCGCGGCTATGGTCCGAATCGTGGAACTTAAGCAGCACGACCTCGTCGCGGGTCATGTCCGGGAAGTAGAACCAGCGCTGGCCCGGGCTGTGGTAAAAAATCGTTGCTGCCGGCAACTCATCCTCGTTCGGCACCGGTCGCGCCATGTCCGCTTCGGATGGGCGGCCTTCGGCGAAGATCAATCGGTTCCGCGCGCCGTCGTCTTGCGAGATGCTGTTTCCGTCGCACAGCGCCAGCGGCCAATCCTGGGGCGGCGTCGAAAACGCGCGCCAAAAGCTCGAGCAGATGAAGCGGCGATAAGTCAGGCCGGCCTTGCCGTTCTGCTCCAGCACCAATTTCGCGTTCCGCGGCGCCCATTCCTGGGACATGTCGACATGGACGTCGGCGGCCGGCGGCTGGAGCTTGTTGGTTTCGCTACCGTCCGAGGCGCGCAGCAGATAGCCCAACGGCACCACCAGGTCGGCGCCGGTCAGCGCCTTGACCGTGTCGACCACTTCCTGCGGATAGACCGCGTCGATCTCGGCGCGGTCGTGGAAATCCTTTACCGCGCTTTTGTGCGGGAACAGTTGAAAGCCGTGGCTGTCGAGCGTCGGGAGCGGCGATGCCAGCCGGGCATTGCGGATTGTGGCGCGATGCGGCTCGAAACGGCCGGTATTGACCTCGCCGCCGGGAAAGACGTAGCGGCGATTGATCATCGAATCGCGCGTCACATAGTTCAAAATCCCGGTGGTGGTTTCGCCCGCCTGCGATGCGACCCGACCATCCATGACGCTCTCCCCGTTATTGGCTTGCCACGCTATCGCTGCGCCGGGAACGCGACAAGAGCCGTGATAAGATGGGCCATGGCCGATGCCGCGCGCTGGACGGAATATTATCGCAAAACCGAGGGGCGGCCGCCGCGCCCGACATTGTCGTTCGCGCTCGACCGGTTCGCGGCGCCCGGCTTTGCGGTCGATCTCGGCTGCGGCGAGGGGCGCGACACGATCGAGCTGCTGCGCCGGGGCTGGTCGGTACTGGGCATCGACAGCGAGCCCGTCGCCATCGCGGGATTGACCGCGCGCGCCGATCTGCCGCCGGCAAGCCGCCTCGAAACCCAGGTCGTGCGGTTCGAGGACGCATCGTGGCCTGCCGCCGATTTGGTCAATGCCAGCTTCGCCTTGTTCTTCACCGAAAGCGGCACGTTTGAGCCGCTATGGCGCAAGATTGTCGGCTCGTTGAAGCCGGGCGGACGCTTCGCGGGCCAGCTTCTGGGCGAGCGCGACAGTTGGGCCATGCGCCGGCGTGTCGTGGTCCATGACGCGGCGGCGCTGGACCGGCTGCTCGCCGGCTTCACGATCGAGATGCACGACATCGAAGAGACGGACGGCGTCACGCCGCGCGGCGAGGCCAAGCACTGGCACATTCACCATCTCGTGTTCCGCCGATAGGTTGCATTCTCGCGTTTGGTTATCACCGGTTAACTGTTCCCTGAAATAGTGCACGCGCTACTCAAGGGTTGCCGGCCGTGAACGTGACGGTGCCGCCGCCGTTGAACGTTATGCTGCCGCAATAGGTGCCGGGCGACAGCGTCGTGGTGCCGGAATAAGTCTCGTTGCTGTATTGGCAGACCGTGCTGATGGTCGGCGCGGTGATGGTGTTGGCGAACGGATCTGTCGCCGTCGTGCAATCGTTGGTGAGATTGTTCACGGTGACGCCGCCATTCACGGTCGAGCTGCCGGCGACGCAGAGCTTGGCGATGTTGGGCAAAGCCGAATCGATCATTGCGGCCGTGGACGAGTCCGATGCGACGTCGATCTCGCAGTTGGGCGCGGTCAGCGTGACGCCGCTATTGAGTCCGGTCAAAATATCGAGCCGGCACCAGCGAGGCTCAACAACAACGGCGTCCTTGTTTGGCACGCCGTTCTCGCCGGGATGACGCGCACGGTGGTGTTTACGTACCTCTTGGCCCCCAATCACGTACTGACGCGCATCGCGCGGGGTACAGAGGGCGCGACGATTACCCTGAAGACGGAACGGTTGAGGGGCATGTGACCTAGCC
>JASHUX010000165.1 GCA_030039775.1 Alphaproteobacteria bacterium
CGCGATTGTTAACGTTGGCGATCGCACCGCTTGCCCTCGCGCGGTCGGCCTTCGCCGCGGACATGGCGTCGCCTTGGTTCGTTACCGACCAGGGCCGGGTGCGGCTGGTTGCCGGACAGGGTTCAGTAGGCACCGGCGCTGCGATTCCGTTCGGTCTTGAATTTCAGCTCAAGCCGCATTGGAAAATCTATTGGCGCTCGCCCGGCGACGCTGGCTATCCGCCGCGCATCGATTGGACGGGATCGCAAAATCTTCGCGGCGCCGTCATCGGCTGGCCGGTGCCGATGCGCTTTGCCGTCCTCGGGCTACAAACTATCGGCTACGAGAACCATGTGGTGCTGCCGATCGTCGCAACGGTGATGAGACCGGGCGAGGTGCTCGATCTGAAGGCGGCACTGAGCTATCTCACCTGCAGCGACATTTGCGTGCCATATCAGACAACGCTCGCGCTCGACCTGCCGGCCGGTGACGGCGCGCCGTCGACCGATGCGGGACTGATCGCCCGCTTTGTCGCCCGCGAACCCGGGCGTCAACAAACGGCGGCTCTGTCGCTGCGCGGCGCGACCGTAATACCCGGCGCGCATCCCGTACTGGAGTTGCGCGTGACGGCGACACCGCCGCTGAAATCGCCCGACGCGTTTGCCGAGGCGAAGGATATTTCCTTTGGCGCACCGCTGATCGGCGTCGATGGCGGCGATACCGTCATGCGTCTCGCCATGACCGGACCTAGCGCTCGAGTGCCGACCCTGGCGCGCGAGCGGTTCGACATAACGCTGGTCGACGGCGACCGCGCGCTCGAGACGTCGGTCATGCCCGCGCTCGGGCAGACCGAGCCGGACACCGGGTTCTTGTTGCGCATCGTCGGCGTCGCGTTACTCGGCGGTTTCATCTTGAACTTCATGCCCTGCGTCTTGCCGGTGTTGTCGCTGAAGTTTCTCGGCATTGCCGGGGTCGGCGGACGAGCGCGTCGTCATATCCGGCTTGGTTTATTGGCGTCGGCCGCGGGCGTGATCGCCGCCTTTGTCGTGTTGGCGCTCGTGACGTTGATGTTGCGCGCGGGCGGGTTCGCGGTCGGTTGGGGTGTCCAATTCCAGCAGCCGCTGTTCCTGATCTTCATGATGGCGCTGGTGACGCTGTTCGCGGCCAATCTTTGGAGTCTCTTCGAGGTGCCGTTGCCGAGCGCGGTGGCGCAATGGGGCGGCGCGGATCGCGGCCGCGGCATGATCGGCAATTTCGCCGCCGGGGCGTTCGCAACATTGTTGGCGACGCCATGCTCGGCGCCGTTCGTCGGCACTGCCATCGGTTTCGCGCTGGCGGCGGGGGCCGGCGCATGCCTGGCGGTGTTTCTTGCGATGGGGATTGGGCTCGCCCTGCCGTATCTGGCGATCGCGATTGCGCCTGGCTCGGTTTCATGGCTGCCGCGGCCGGGCCGGTGGATGATTGCGCTACGCCGCGTACTTGGACTGGCGTTGGCGGCGACAGGCCTGTGGTTGGCTTGGGTGTTGGCGGCTGAGAGCGGCTTCGCCGCCGCATTGATCGCGCTGGCGCTGATGGCGGCGGTGCCGCTCGTGCTTTATCTCTTGCGCCGGCTTCCGGCGCGCGCGGCGCTCGTCGCCGCGTTGATCGGGTTGGCATTTCTGATCCCGGCGGCATTGCCGGCGCCCCCGCGTCCTGCGCCGTCGCCGAAGCAAGGGTTCTGGCAACCGTTCGATCCCGGGGCGATTTCCCGCCTGGTCGGCGAGGGCCGCACCGTCTTTGTCGACGTTACCGCGGACTGGTGCCTGACGTGCAAACTGAACGAGCGCCTTGCAATCGACACACCGGCCGTGCGGCAGCGTTTGGCGGCAAAGGACGTGGTGGCGATGCGCGCGGATTGGACTCGTCCCAGCGAACGCATCGAACGCTATCTCCAAGGCTTCGGCCGCTACGGCATTCCGTTTAACGCGGTGTATGGGCCGGCCATGCCGGAAGGGCATGCGTTGCCGGAGTTGCTGACGCCGGACGCGGTTGCCGCGGCGCTGGACGGGTCCCGCAAAGGGGGATGATTTTCGCCTGCCGGCCCATTATGGTTGCCGCCCAATAACGGCTTTTCGGCTACTCAACCAACCGACCGCGAAAGGGCAGGCAATGACGATCAAAGTGGGCGACAAGATTCCGAACATGAAGTTCAAGGTGCGTCAGGGCGGCGACCCCAAGGACCTGACCACCGATGAGCTGTTCAAGGGCAAGAAGGTCGTGCTGTTCGCCGTGCCGGGCGCGTTCACCCCGACCTGCTCGATGAAGCATCTGCCGGGTTTCATCCAGAAGTACGACGAACTCAAGAAAAAGGGCGTCGACACTGTGGCTTGCCTGTCGGTCAACGATCATTTCGTGATGGGTGCGTGGGCGAAGGACCAGGGCGCGGGCGAGAAGATCGCGATGATCGCGGACGGTAACGGCGATTTCACGCGCGCGGTCGGGCTTACGCTCGACGGCAGCGGCTTCGGTCTCGGCGAACGGTCACAACGGTACGCCATGGTCGTCGAGGACGGCACGGTGAAAAAGCTTAATGTCGAGAAGGGCGGCGCCTTCGAAGTGTCGAGCGCGGAAGCGATCCTCGGCGCGCTCTAAGGTTCCAGTGATTGGTCGTCAGTTCTCAGTGGCTGGGCAGTGTCTCCCGTCACTGAGAACTGTTAACTGACGACCGTTAATTCCGTTCATACCTCCCATGATCCTGTCCCGATGGACAGTTTTTCGCGAAACCCCCATCATTCTTGGGCTTCGCAGGGGTAATCATGACCGATATCACGGTTAATTCCACGGTACGCGATATCAAGACCATCGGCATGGTCTCGACCGTGCACGGCATGAGCCACTTCTACCAATTGACGCTGCCGCCGCTGCTGCCGGTGTTGAAAGTGGCGTTCGGCGTGTCCTACACCGATCTCGGTCTCTTGATGTCGGCGTTCTATATCTGCTCCGGCTTGGCGCAGACCCCCGCCGGGTTTCTGGTCGATCGCCTCGGCGCCCGTACCGTGCTGATGGGCGGTCTTGCCCTTTACGGCATCGGCATCGCGCTGGTCGGCACCGTACCGCAATTCTGGATGTTGCTGCCGTGCGCCGGCATCGCCGGTATCGGCAACAGCGTGTTCCACCCCGCCGATTATTCCGTGCTGACCGCGAATGTCACGCCGGGCCGCATGGCGCGGGCTTACAGCGCGCACGCGCTGTCCGGCAACATGGGTTGGGTGCTGGCGCCGATGACGGTGCTCGGGCTCACGGGCGTGATCGGTTGGCAGCATGCGCTCCAAGTTGTGGGCCTGTTCGGCGTCGCCCTCGCCGTGTGGCTCGCGTTGTTTGGCGGCCTGCTCGATGAGAATACCGGCCGCGCCCGGCATGCTCGCGGCGGCACCACGCCGGCGCGAGCGCTGCTGACGCTGCCGATCTTGATGTGCTTCGCCTACTTCATCGTCGTGTCGGTAGCCGGCACCGCGATCCAGACGTTCCTGCCGGCGACGTTGCACAATTTCCACGGCGTGTCGCTCGATTTCGCCGGCACGGTTCTGACCTTCTATGTCGTCGGGGTCGCAGGCGGCATCATCACCGGCGGCATCATCGCCGACCGCAAAATCCGCCCCGATCTCATCATCGCGGTCAGCCTCCTCGGCGCCGGCACCCTCATTCTGTTGGTCGGTCTGTTGAGCCTCCCGAACTCGGGCATGCTTGCCCTGATGACCGCCGTCGGTTTTTGTTCCGGGGTGTCCGGGCCGTCGCGTGATCTTTTGGTGCGACAGTCGTCGCCGCCCGGCGCCACCGGCAAGGTGTTTGGCTTCGTTTATTCGGGCTTCGATGTCGGTTCCGCCATCACCCCGTCGATCTTGGGCTTTTTCCTCGATCGGCAGGCGATGATTGCGGTCTTCATTCTGCCGACGGTCGGCTATTTGCTCAGCATCTTCACCGCGGTGTCGCTCGGCACCAAGCGCCGCCCCACGACGGTGGTGGTGGCTCCCCCCGCCGAGGAGCCGGCCGAGTAGTCCGTCCGGGATTGCGCCCGAAGGGCCAAAAGCACATATAGACGGCGCTCATGTCCTACAGCGAAACCACTCGGTCCATCACCGTGACGGTCGAGCCGACCTATCTCGAGGACCAATCCTCGCCGACCGAGGATCGGTACGTCTGGGCGTACCATGTCCGGATCGAGAACAACGGCGGCGAGACGGTGCAGTTGCGCCGCCGTCATTGGCGCATCACCGACGGTCTGGGCCGCACCCAAGAGGTGCGCGGTCCGGGTGTGGTCGGCGAACAGCCGGTTCTGGCGCCGGGTCAGTCGTTTGAATACACGAGCGGTACACCGCTGACGACGCCATCGGGCATCATGGTCGGCAGCTATGAGATGGAGACGCGGCAGGGAGAAAGTTTCTCGATCGCAATCCCCGCCTTTTCCCTCGACAGCCCGCACCAAACGGTGCGGCTCAATTGAACGGTCAGGAGTTATGAATGGCGAAGGATAACGGCAAGGCGCGGCGCCCGTTGCGCGAAGAGGCGGAGGCGGCGGTACGCACGCTGATCGCCTGGGCCGGCGACGATCCTAACCGCGAAGGCGTGCGCGCGACTCCCGGGCGCGTCGTGCGCGCGTTCGAGGAATATTTCGCCGGCTATGCGGAAGATCCGCAGGAGATTTTGGGTCGCACCTTCGACGAGACCGATGGGTACGACGAAGTCGTGGTGCTGAAGGATATCCGTTTCGAATCGCACTGCGAGCATCATCTGGCGCCGATCATCGGCAAGGCGCATGTCGCCTATCTGCCGAACCGGCGTGTCGTCGGTATCTCCAAGCTGGCGCGGTTGGTCGAGGTGTTCGCGCACCGGCTCCAAATCCAGGAAAAGATGACGGCGCAAATCGCGAACACGCTGGAAGAAGTGTTGCAGCCGCGCGGCGTCGCTGTCGTGGTCGAGGCGGCGCACCAATGCATCACGACGCGCGGAATCCATAAGCCGGGGGTGACGATGGTGACTTCCCGCATGCTCGGCGCGTTCCGCACCGACGCTTCAACCCGCCGCGAGTTCCTGTCGATCATCGGCAACCCGTCCGGTTCAGGGCTGCATAACGTCTAGCCCGCTAGTCCAGCCAGAACCGCCACACCTGCACCGGCAGGAAATGCAGCCACACCGCGTCGACGCGCGCCGCGTTGATACGGAGGCGCCGGGTGTCGATCGGCGGGGTCGGCGCGTTGGTGATCTGAACGAAATGGCCGCCGGGCCCCAGCCGCCGCAGACATGGCATGACGACGGCGCGCTGATCCTCCAGCGGAAACCATTTGATGGGCAGCGTCGAGATGACCGTCGCCAGAGCGCCGACGCCGACGCCGGCGAGTAGCGTGTCGATTTGCTTTGCGTCGCCGTGGATCGCGCGTGTCGCCGGGTAATGCTCGCGCAAATGCGCCGCGAGTTGCGGCTCGCTTTCGACCAGCACCAGTCGTTCGGCCGGGCAAGCGCCGGCGATCAAGCCGCCGGTGATGGTGCCGGTGCCGGCACCCAGCTCGAGGATCGGTCCGTCGCGGTCCAGCTGCATCTGGCGCGCCAAAACCCGTGCGACGCCCGGGCTCGACGGCAACAGCGCGCCCATGCCGATCGGATGGCGCAGCCAATGGCGCATGAAAATCGGGCGGCCATGGGCCGCGGCCGCACGATCGGATGGCATTACTTAATGCGCGCGGCGCAGCGCGCGTTCAGGCCGTTGCAGGGGTTCGACCGCCTCGGCGACGACGATGTCGATCAGCCGGTCGGTGGCGCGGGTCTGCTGCGACTGTACGAGCGCCGCCCGGAAAATGTCGCCAGTACGGCGATCCGGCACCGTCACGGTGACCTTCTTGCCGGTGGTGGTCGCCCGGCTCAACGCCGGCGCCAAGATATTCAACGCCATGACTGTCAATTCGACGGGATCGACGAGATGCGCGAAAAATGGAAAGACCGGCGCTGCGTCGCCGTGACGCCGACGACGTTGGCCGAAGGGCCGCTTTTGCCGTGCGGCCCCTACAAAACGTATCCAACCATGCTTGACCGCGGTACGAAACGGATGATCCGAAGCGTTGGGTTGCATGGGTTCCTCTGGGACGCTGTTTCCTCTCCTCGACCGACCCGGCTTGCTTGGTGGTGTGAGTATTAGCGGCTCCCCAAGCCGGTTTACTCGGCGGCGGCTCGAAGGACCGGACTTGGCCGTTCCAGCGCCGCCTTCTTCAATAACGCTGTATGGTACGGAGGGAAGGGCGGGCGGTCAATATATCGTCCAGCGCCGCGTGTCGTTTTTAGCTGCCCGTCGCGCCACACCACTTTCCCTTGTGACAGAGTGATGACATTCACACCCGTCACCCCCATCCCCTCGAAGATATTGTAATCGACGTTTTGATGGTGGGTCTTGGCTGAGATGGTGCGTGACTTATGCGTGTCCCACACCACCAGATCGGCGTCGGACCCTGCGGCGATTACGCCTTTGCGCGGATAGATATTGAAGATCTTCGCGGCGTTCGCCGACGTGATCGCGACGAATTCGTTGGGCGTGAACCGGCCGGTGTTTACGCCGTGCTGCCACAGCACCTGCATCCGGTCCTCGACGCCGCCGGTGCCGTTCGGGATTTTGGTGAAATCGTTTCGGCCCATCGCTTTTTGCGGCGCGCAGAAGCAGCAATGATCGGTCGCCGTGGTCTGCACGATGCCGGCTTGGAGCGCGCGCCACAGCACGGCCTGGTTCTCCTTCGGCCGGAACGGCGGCGACATGACGTGCGCGGCTGCCCGGACGAAATCGGGATCGCGATAAACCGAATCGTCGACCAGTAGATGCCCCGCGAGTACCTCGCCGAAGACGCGCTGGCCTTCGGCGCGAGCGCGGGCGATCGCCTCGATGGCCTCCTTGCACGAATTGTGGACGATGTAGAGCGGCGTGTTCAGTACCTGTGCCAAGCGGATCGCTCGGTTCGCCGCCTCGCCCTCGACCGCCGGCGGCCGCGACAGCGGATGGCCTTCGGGACCGGTGATGCCTTGCCGCAGGATCTCCCGCTGGAGGTGGAACACCAGCTCGCCGTTCTCGGCATGGACGGTCGCGAGCGCGCCAAGCTCGCGCGCGCGGGTGAAGCTGTTCACCAGTACTTCGTCGTCGCACATGATGGCGTTCTTGTACGCCATGAAATGCTTGAAGC
>JASHUX010000166.1 GCA_030039775.1 Alphaproteobacteria bacterium
GACCGTTTTCCTTGACCGGACAACCCAACGCGATGGGCGGCCGCGAGGTCGGCGGGCTTGCCAATCAGCTCGCCGCGCATATGGGTTTCAACGATCCCCGGGACATCGATCGGGTCCGCCGCTTTTGGCGGGCGCCGCGCCTGGCGACGGAACCCGGACTCAAGGCCGTCGACCTGTTCGACGCGGTGCGCGACGGACGCGTGAAGGCGCTGTGGATCATGGGCACCAATCCCGCGGCGAGCATGCCGCGGGCGGCGCGGGTGCGCGAGGCGCTGGCGGCGTGCCCGTTT
Source organism: Alphaproteobacteria bacterium (assembly GCA_030039775.1). Taxonomy (GTDB): domain Bacteria; phylum Pseudomonadota; class Alphaproteobacteria; order ATCC43930; family CGMCC-115725; genus JAATGI01. The sequence continues at coordinate 291 of JASHUX010000166.1, forward strand.
GTCGTCGTGTCGGATTGCTGGCCGACTGATACGTCGCGATATGCCCATGTACTCCTGCCCGCCGCCGGATGGAGCGAGAAGGACGGCACCGTCACCAACTCGGAGCGCTGCATCTCGCGTCAGCGTGCTTTTCGTGCGGCGCCGGGTTACGCCCGGCCGGACTGGTGGATGCTCGCGGAAACGGCGAAGCGGATGGGTTGGCGCGACGCCTTCGATTACGCGAATCCCGCGGCGATCTTCCGCGAGCACGCGGCGCTGTCTTCGTTCGAAAATCGCGGCGCGCGACGGTTCGATCTCGGCGCGCTCGCGGCTTTATCCGACAACGAATATGACGCGTTGGGCCCGGTTCAATGGCCGATTCCACCGCGCGGCGGTGCCTCGGTCCCGCGTCTGTTCGGCGACGGTATCTTCGCCACGAGCGACGGTAAAGCGCGCTTCGTGCCGACAGCCTACCGCCCGATCGCCGACGCGACGACTCCGGAGCGGCCGCTGGTGCTCAACACCGGCCGTATCCGCGACCAATGGCACACAATGACGCGCACAGGGCGCGTGCCGCGCCTGATGAGCCATAGCGCCTCACCGTTTCTGGATCTCCACCCTGAAAATGCTGCGGCGTTCGCCCTAGCGGCTGGGGATTTGGCCCGTGTCGAAAGCGCCCACGGTGTCACGGTCATGCCGGTGCGTGTGTCCGCCGACTGCCGGCGGGGTGAGGCTTTCGCCGCGATGCATTGGACCGATCAATACGGCTCAAGCGGTCCGATCGATCGGCTGACCGGTGGCGCCACCGATCCGGTCTCTGGTCAGCCCGAGCTGAAGGCCACGCCGGTCGCGGTGACCCCGGTTCCGGTTCGCTGGCGCGGTTTCGTCTTGCGCCGCCGCGAGGCGGCCATGCCCGGGGGCGAGTTTTATTGGTCGCGCACTCCACTCGCACGGGGTGAAGCCGGCGATCTGGCGGGATGGACGGCGCTGCCGGGCGGTGACGAGTCCGAGGATTGGATTCTGTCCATGCTCGACGCGCCGCCGCACGCCGAGTTGGTGATCTACGCCGATCCACGCCGCGACGTGTTTCGCTACGCCAGCATCGTCGACGGCCGGCTCGATGCGTGCCTAATCATCGCCGGCCGCGATGCGGCGTTGCCGTCGCGACACGACTTCGCCGTACTCCTCGGCAGTCTGATTTCGAGCGAGCGGCGCGGCACGCTGCTGGCCGGCTCGAACCGTCTCGTAGACGCGTCCGTCGGCCCGACCGTTTGCACATGCTTCCAGGTAACACGCGCCGAAATAGAGCGTGCCGTTCGCGAGGGAAATTTAACCACGGTCGCCGCCATCGGTCGTGTGCTAAGCGCCGGCACCAACTGCGGTTCTTGCCTTCCCGAACTACGGCGAATGTTAAGCGATGCCGCCGACGGAGTGTCCGCGCTTGTCAAATAACGAACGGAGGAATGCCCGAAGGCGAGGAGATCAATCACAGGAGATCGCCATGACGCCTGCTCAAATCGCGGAAGTGAAACAATCGTTCGCGCTAGTCGCGCCGATCGCCGACCAAGCCGGCCTGTTGTTCTATCAGCGTCTGTTCGAGATCGATCCGACGCTGCGGGCGTTGTTCAAAGGCGACATCGAGACGCAAAGTAAGAAATTAATGCAAATGATTGCGGTCGCCGTAAACGGTCTCGACCAACTCGACACGATCGTGCCCGCAGTTCGGGCGCTTGGCGCGCGGCACGCCGGTTATGGCGTGACCGACGCGCATTACGACACCGTCGCGGTGGCCTTGCTCTGGACCTTGGAACAGGGTTTGGGCGAGGCCTTTACCACGGCGACGCGGGACGCCTGGATCGAAGCTTATTTGCTGTTGGCCGGAACGATGAAAGCCGCCGCGCGCGAACCGGCACTTCAGTCTTAACGGTCCATTACCTGCTTAGTATTCGCGCATACTGTGCCGAAGAATTAGTCAGCAATCCTGTCCTTTCGAGTCGCGGTCCGACGAAGCGATACGGAAATCTGCCGTTTTGCTTCTTACCCGCCCTGGCATGCCTCTTGCGAAATCCATGGTGTGATCGCGCCACGTCGTGTGCCTTCGACAGGATCGACGGATGTCTAAAGGTTTTCTGAAAGCGGGGCATCTGCCTTCGCTCGCGTCCGCATTTCTCTACTTCGACGCCAGCTTCATGGTGTGGGTGTTGCTGGGCCCACTCGGCGTTCAGATCGCCACGGACCTGCACTTGGATGCGGCGCAAAAAGGATTAATGGTCGCGGTTCCAGTCTTGATGGGTGCGCTGCTGCGCATCGTGCTGGGCCTGTTCGTCGATCACGCCGGTCCGCGCCGCGCCGGGATCGTCGCGCAGCTGTTGGTGATTGCGGGATTGGTTGCGGCATGGGCGCTCGGCATTCACAGCTACACCGAGATACTGTTGGTCGGTATCGTGCTCGGCGTGGCCGGCGCATCGTTCGCCGTGGCGCTGCCACTGGCGTCGCAATGGTATCCGCGGGAGTACCAAGGCATCGCGCTCGGCATTGCCGGAGCCGGTAACTCGGGCACCGTATTCGCCGCCTTGGCGGCACCTGGTCTCGCGGTTTTGTTCGGATGGCAGAACGTGCTGGGCATCGCCGCAATACCGCTGGCATTGGTGTTCGCGTTTTTCGTCCTTAACGCACGTAACAGCCCAACCGCCCCGCCGCCGAAACGCCTGCCCGACTATTTCAACGTCCTGCGTTTCGGCGACTGCTGGTGGCTCATGTTCTTTTATAGCGTGACGTTCGGAGGCTTTGTCGGACTCTCGTCGTCGCTCACGATCTATTTCAACGATCAGTACGGTTTGTCGCCCGTCAACGCCGGCTATTTTACCGCTGCCTGCGTCTTCGCCGGATCGTTGATGCGCCCCATCGGGGGCGCCATCGCCGACCGCATCGGCGGCATCCGCGCTCTGAGGGCGGTCTACGCGATCGCCGCCGCCTGTTTCGCGATGGTGAGTCTCAACCTGCCGCACGCCGGGACGGCATTCGCGGTTTTCATCGTCGGCATGCTGGCGCTCGGCGCCGGCAATGGATCGGTATTCCAGCTCGTGCCGCTTCGGTTCGCGCGGGAGATCGGCATCATGACCGGCATCGTCGGCTTCGCCGGTGGCATCGGCGGGTTCGCGCTGGCATCGAGCCTCGGCTTCGCCAAGCACCTGACCGGCTCCTATCAGGCCGGATTTCTGTTCTTCGCGTTGCTGGCGGCGTTGGCCCTCGTCGGTCTGTTCTCGATCGGGCGGCGTTGGCGCACGACATGGCGCATCGCCGAAGCGGATGGGACGGCGCGGACATGAGGGAAGCCCCGATGAATCTGGTTGTCGTCGGCAACGGCATGGCCGGCATGCGCGCGGTGGAAGAGCTGGTGGCGCTGGCGCCCGGCCGCTATCGCATTACCGTGTTCGGCGCCGAACCGTACACCAATTACAACCGCATCGCGCTGTCCTCCGTGCTCGCCGGCGACAAGTCGCTCGACGACATCGTCATCAATACGCGCGCCTGGTACGAGGACAACGGCATCGAGCTCATTACCGGCGACGCCGTGACAAAGCTCGATCCGACCGCGAAAACGGTCACTGCCGCGAGCGGCCGAACTATCAGCTACGACAAGCTGTTGCTCGCGGTCGGCTCGAAACCGATCGCGCCGCCGATCCCCGGTCTGCATCTGCCCGGCGTGCGCGCATTCCGCGATGTAGCCGACGTCGAAGCGATGATCGACGCCGCGGGGCACGAGCAGCGCGCGGTGGTGATCGGCGGTGGCTTGCTGGGTCTCGAAGCCGCTTGGGGGTTGAAGCGGCGCGGCATGTCGGTCGCGGTGGTGCACCTGATGCCGACGCTGATGGAGCGCCAGGTCGACGCGCCCGCGGGACAGTTGCTCCAGCGCGACCTCGACAGCCGCGGCATCGCGTTTTTTACCAACGGCCAGACCGAGGAGATTTACGGCGCCGATCGGGTCGAGGGCGTGCGGCTCGCCGACGGCCGGGATGTGCCCGCCGATTTCGTCGTGCTGGCGATCGGCATCCGGCCGAACATCGATCTCGCCAAGCAAGCCGGGCTCGATATCAATCGGGGCGTCGTGGTCGGTGACGACATGCGCACCAGCGATCCGTCGATCTACGCCGTCGGCGAGTGCATCGAGCATAACGGCCAGACGTTCGGTCTCGTCGCGCCGCTGTGGGAGCAAGCCAAGATCTGCGCCGCGCGCCTTGCCGGCGACGAAGCCGCCGCCTATGTGCCGCAGCCGGTCTTCACCAGCCTCAAGATCACCGGCATCGATGTGTTTTCCGTCGGCGCCCTGACCGCGGCCGATACCGACGACGACGAGATCACGCTGCACGACGCGAAGCGCGGCAAATACAAAAAGCTGGTGATGCGCGGCGACCGTGTCATCGGCGCCGTGCTCTACGGCGACGTCGCCGACGGCACCTGGTACGTCCAGCTCATGCGGCAGGGCAAGGATGTGGGCGACATCCGCGACCGGCTGATCTTCGGCCGCACCTTCGCCGAGCAGGCGCTGGGTCGCAACGAGCCCGAGATGGACGTCGCGGCGATGCCCGACGGCGAGCAGGTATGCGGCTGTAACGGCGTCACCAAAGGCAAGATTTGCAACACCATTGCCGCCAAGGGTCTGACCACCCTCGACGACGTGCGCGCTCACACCAAGGCCTCGGCCTCGTGCGGGCAATGCACCCCGATCGTGCGCGCCATTCTGGCGCAAGCGGTTGGCGGCGCCCAATCAGCGGAGAAGCCGCCCGCGATGTGCGGCTGCACCGCGCTCGGTCACGACGCCGTGCGTGCCGCGATCGTGGCGCGCGGCCTCAAGACCCAGGCCGACGCGCGGCGCGCGCTCGGCTGGACGAATCCCGACGGCTGCCAGAAATGCCGGCCCGCACTGAATTATTATTTGCTCTGCGCGTGGCCCGGCGAATATCGCGACGACGCCCGTTCGCGCTTCGTTAACGAGCGCGTCCACGCCAATATTCAGAAAGACGGCACCTACTCCGTCGTGCCGCGCATGTGGGGCGGCATCACCACCCCGGACGAGCTGCGCGCCATCGCCGACACCGCTGACAAGCACGGCATTCCCACCGTAAAGGTGACTGGCGGGCAGCGCATCGACATGCTCGGCGCGCGCAAGGATCAGTTGCCTGCGATCTGGGCCGACTTGAACAAGGCCGGCCTCGTCTCCGGTCACGCTTACGGCAAGGCGCTGCGCACGGTGAAAACCTGTGTCGGCAGCGAATGGTGCCGTTTCGGCACGCAGGATTCGACCGGGCTCGGCATCAAGATCGAGAAAATGTGTTGGGGCTGCTACACGCCGCACAAGGTCAAGCTCGCCGTCTCCGGCTGCCCGCGCAATTGCGCCGAGGCGACCATCAAGGATCTCGGCGTGGTCTGCGTCGAAGCCGGCTACGACATCATGGTCGGCGGCAATGGCGGCGTCACGGTGCGCGTCACCGACAAGCTCGTGCGCGTGGCGACCGAGGCCGAGGTGCTCGAATATGTCGGCGCATTCCTCCAGCTCTATCGCGAGGAAGCGCATTACCTGGAGCGCACGGCGCCGTGGGTCGAGCGGCGCGGCCTCGACTACCTGAAGCGCCTGCTCGTCGACGACGCCGAAAACCGCCGCCGCCTTTACGAGCGCTTCCTCTATTCGCAACAGTTCTGGCAGAACGACCCCTGGGCTGAACGCGCCGCCGGCACCGATGCCCACGAATACGCGGCGCTCGAAACCGTCGGTTGACGAATGGGCGCGATCATGGCCGACGCGTGGATCGACATCGGCGCCGCCGACGACATTCCGCGCTTGCGCGCCAAGAAATTCCGCCTGGGCGATGAGACTGTCGCCGTGTTCCGCACCTCCGCCGACGAGTATTTCGCCCTTCTCGACCGCTGCCCGCATAAAGGCGGCCCGCTCTCGGAAGGCATCGTCGCGGGCCGCACCGTCGCCTGCCCGCTGCACGGCTGGGTGATCGCGCTCGACAGCGGCGAAGCGGTCGCGCCCGACGAAGGCTGTGCGCCGACCCTGCCCTTACGCCTGGTCGAGGGCCGGCTTCACCTGCGCTGGCCGTAAACCGCCTGGACGCATCGTTCCGCGCCGTTGCAGACTGCCCGTCAGTCGCAAGGGAGAAGACGCATGCGGAATAGCAGCACGCACATCCTGACCAGCCACGCCGGCAGCCTGCCGCGCCCCAAGGATCTTCTCGACGCCAATCGCGCCCGCAGCCAGGGCAAGGGCGGCGACGATAAGGCGTTCTACCAGCAATTGCATGCCGCCACCGCCGACGTCGTGCGCCGCCAGAAATCGATCGGCATCGACGTGCCGAACGACGGCGAATACGGGCACGTGATGAACTACAGCATCAATTTCGGTGCCTGGTGGGGCTACGCGTTCGAGCGTCTGTCCGGCCTGGACGCGTCGGAGCCAATGCTCAACCAGCCGCCGAAACAGGCCGCTGGCGGTATCCAGCTTGGCGCCATGCTCGACCGCCGCGACCGCAAAAAATTCGCCGAGGCCTACGGCGACCCGGAATCGGGCATCTATATGGGGCCGGAGCGGCTGAAGATTCCGGCGTGCGTCGGGCCGGTGAAATATATCGGCCAGAAGGCCCTCCAAGCCGACATCGCCAACATGAAGGCCGCGATGGCGACGGCCGGGGTCGAGGAAGGCTTTCTCAACGCCGTCGCGCCTGGGAGCGCCGCGCGCATGGCCAACCGCTATTACGCCAGCGACGACGAATTCACCGCGGCCATCGCCGAGGCGATGCGCGAGGAATACAAGGCCATCGTCGAGGCCGGTCTAATCCTCCAGCTCGACGACCCCCTCGTCGCCGAAGGTTGGGACCAGATTAATCCCGAGCCGCGCCCCGCCGATTACCGTACATACGCGATGCGCTGGATCGAGGCACTAAACCACGCCATCCGCGGCCTGCCGCCGGAGCGCATCCGGTTCCATCTTTGTTGGGGAAGCTGGCACGGGCCACACACCACTGACCTGCCGATGCGGGACATCGTCGAAGTGATGCTGAAGGTCAATTGCCAGGCCTTTTCCTTCGAGGCCGCGAACGCACGCCACGAGCACGAATGGAATGTCTGGCAAGAGGTAAAGCTACCGGACGACAAAATCATCCTGCCCGGCATCGTCAGTCATGCCACCAACGTGGTCGAGCATCCGGAACTGGTGACGCAACGCATCGAGCGCTTCGCCAACGTAGTCGGGCGCGAGCGCGTCATCGCGGCGACGGACTGCGGCCTCGGCGGCCGCGTCCACGCGCAGATTGCCTGGGCCAAACTTGAATCTTTGGCCCAAGGCGCCGCCATCGCCAGCAAGCGGCTGTGGCGTTAGCGGCTAAACCTGTGGCAGCCGGTAGAAACGCCGCGCCGTTTCGGAGAACAGGGCCGTCTTCTCCGCCGCCGAATAATTCATGGCGATACGCTTGAACGCGTTCCACAGTACCGCGTAGCTGCAACTGCGCTTGTCGACCGGGAAGTTGCTTTCGAACATGCAGCGCTCGACGCCGAACGCGCCGATGCAATATTCGATCGCCGGCCGCCACGTCGGCGCCAGCGTCTCCGACGACACCGGCACAGCGTGCTTTTTCGGGTCGTCGAAGCCGAAGCCCATCACGTTCATGCCGAGACCGCCGAGCTTCATGTAGACGTTTGGGCATTTCGCCAGCGCGTCGATGTTGGCGCGCCACACCCGCGTCACCTCCTCGCGCTTGTTGGCATAGGCTTTGATGCCGATCGGCCCGCCGATGTGGTTGAGCACGACGTTGATGCCGGGAAATGCCTTCGCCAGATCGGTCAAGTCTGGGATTTGGTGATGGAACAACCACGCGTCGAACGTCAGCCCATGTGAGCGGAGCCTTGCGAAGCCCTCGCGAAACGTTCGGTCGAGCAGCAGGCCGCGCGGAATGTCGCCAGGCACCGTTTTGACCGACGGGTCCTCATCCCAGACCGAGCTGTTGCGGATACCTTTGAAACGGTCGCCGGCCGCACGCAGATGCGCCTCGAGCACGCGCTCGACCGGCGCGCCGAGCGTGAAATCGGCGAAGCCAACAATGCCGGCGCAGAGCCGGCTTTCGCCATACAACCCGCTGGCACTCATCGCGGCGGCGCCGTTGACGAATTCCGTCTCGCCCACGGGCGCCATCGCCTCGTCGGCGCCGGTGCGATACATCGACCGGCATTGGAGAAAGACAGTGGAGCGGATGTTATGGCCGCTGCGTGTGTCGGCGAGCAACTCGTCGAACAGATAGCGATAGCCGCGATCCCAGAGATGATGATGCGGATCGACGATCGGCAACGCCGGCTCGATGAT
>JASHUX010000167.1 GCA_030039775.1 Alphaproteobacteria bacterium
GCGATGCCGACCAGCAGCGTGATCGACAGAAAGAAATCGTAGCTGTCCGGCGAGACGAACTGCACCACGATGGCCGACAGCGCGCCGGCCACGCCGGTATAGAAGGCGCTGACGCCGAAGGTCGATGTCTTGATGATGGCGCTGTTGATGCCCATCGCCTCGGCGGCGATCGGCTGATCGCGGATCGCGATCATGGCGCGGCCGATGCGGCCTTTGAGCAGATTGTAGGCGACGAGGAACAGCAGCAGCATGATCGCGTAGACGAACAGATAGATCCATTGATCCTGGTTGATCGGCAGATGGAACGGCACTTCGGGTTTCGACAGGACGATGCCGGAGAAGCCGCCGGTCCATTCCTCGAGCGCTTTGTGCTTCAGCACCTGTGGCGTCGTGACGGCGAGCGCGAGTGAGGCGAGGGCGAGATAATGGCCGGACAGGCGTAGCGCCGGCAGGCCGAAGAAATAGCCGAACACGAGGCAAACCACGCCCGCCGGCCAGACCGACAGCCAGTACGGCCAGTCGAAACTGTTCATCAGAATCGCGGCGACGTAGGCGCCGATCGCGTAGAGCGCGCCGTGGCCCAGAGAAACCTGGCCGTTATAGCCTACCAGCATGTTGAGGCCGATCAGCGCGATCGCATAAACCATCGCGAGCGTCAGCTGGAATATGTAGAAATTCTGCAGCACGAACGGCAGCAAGATCCCAACGGCGATCAGCACCGCCACGCCAATAGCGCGGCCGCCGGCCAGCCGCCGCGGCAGCGGCACGGCCTGAATCTGCGCGCTCGCCGCCCTGAGTGCGGGCAGGGGCGCCATCGGCGGGGACGTGATGGTCGCAGCGGTGGCGGCGGTTTTGACTTCGTCGGCCATGGTCAGACTCGCGTGACGACGGTGCGGCCGAACAAGCCGCTGGGTTTCAAAAGCAGCACGACGACGATCACGATCAGTGCTACCGAGAATTTGAGTTGCGTGCCGATGACGTAGGCGCCCAGTACGTTCTCAAGAATGCCGATGATAAACCCGCCGAGCGCCGCGCCCCAGGGATTGTCGAGCCCGCCCAGCACCGCGCCGGCGAGGCTGTAGAGGAGGACGCCGCCCATCATGCTGCTGTCGAGATACAGGATCGGCGCCACCAACATGCCTGAGACAGCTCCGATTGACGCCGCTAGGCCCCAGCCCAGCGCCAGCATCCAGCCGACGCGGATGCCGACCAGCCGGCTCGAGATCGGGTTTTCCGCAACCGCGCGCATCGCCAGGCCGAGCTTGGTATAGCGGAAGAAGGCGAACAGGATCGCGACGATGATCACGACAATGCCGATCGAGCCGAGCTCGTGGTTGGAAATGTAGTGATTGTCCCATAACGGTTCGCTTGGGAACGGCGATGGGAACGTCTTGAGCGTGGTGCCGAAAATCCAGCTCGCGGTGCTGTTCACGATCACCAATAGCCCTATGAACACGATGATCAACGCGATCACAGGCAGATTGTGGAACGGCCTTATCACCAAACGCTCGATCGCGACGCCGGCGGCGAACGCGAACACGATGGTAAGGACGAACGCGCCCCAATACGGCACCCCGTAATCGATTAGTTCCCAGGCGATGTAGGTCGAGAACATCGCCATCTCGCCCTGAGCGAAATTGATGTGACTGGTCGACTGGTAGATCATCACCAGCGCCAGCGCGAGGCCGGCATAGATGCCGCCCGAGGCAACGCCGCTGAAGAGCTGATGCAGAAGTGCGTCCATCCTGTCGCCTCTAGTAGCCCAGATACGAGCGGCGGATGGTTTCGTCCGCCTTCACGGTTTCGGAATCGCCCGAGATCACGACGCGCCCGGTCTCGACCAGGTAGGCGTGGTCGGCCAGGTCGAGCGCCAGGGTGGCGTTCTGCTCTACCAGCAGGATGCTGACCCTGGTCTGCTGATTGATGACCTTTAGCGTGCGATATATCTCCTGCACGACCAGCGGCGCGAGCCCGAAGGACGGCTCGTCGAGCAGCAGCAGCCGCGGCCGCAACATCAGCGCGCGCCCGATCGCCAGCATCTGCTGTTCGCCGCCCGACAGCGTGCCGGCCTGCTGTGCGCGCCGTTCCTTCAATCGCGGGAACAGGGTGTAGACATTGTCGAAGTCGCGATCCACTTCCGTGCGGTCCCGGCGAAGATAGGCGCCAAGCCGAAGATTTTCCTCGGCAGTCATCGTGGCAAATGTACCGCGTCCGTCCGGAACGTGCGCGACGCCAAGTCGCACCACATCTTCGGCCGCGAGATTGTCGATCCTTCGTCCCGCGTACGCAATGTTGCCGCGTCGGCGGCATAGGCCGCATAGGGCGCGCAGGGTCGTCGTCTTGCCGGCGCCGTTGGCGCCGAGGATCGCGGTAATGCCGCCTTCTTCCAGATCGAAACTCAGCCCGTGCAGCACGGTCGTGTCGCCGTATCCCGCGGTAAGGTCTTTGACGGAGAGCAGCGCCGCCATTTAGGCCGTCCCCAAATAAGCGCGGATCACGTCAGGATGCTGCTGGACGTGAGCCGGCGGGCCTTCCGCGATCTTGCGGCCGAAATCGAGCGCGACCACTTTGTCCGACACGCCCATCACCAGGGTCATGTGATGCTCG
>JASHUX010000168.1 GCA_030039775.1 Alphaproteobacteria bacterium
CTGCGGCGCCGGCCGAGCTCATATCGACGATAAGGCCGCCTTTCTCGAGACCCTGGGCGATGCCGTTCGGCCCCAGCACCGCGTCGCGGACATTCTGTCCGGTCGGCAGCATGGTGATGACGATGTCGGAGCGCTTGCCGACTTCGGCGCCGTTACCGGCGGCGTGAAAGCCGATCTCCTGCGCGCGCTTCAAGAGCAACGCGCGGTCGATGTCGTAACCGGTGACGCTGTAGCCGGCCTTGACCACGTTGGCGACCATCGGGCCGCCCATATTGCCGAGGCCGACGAACCCGATGCGGGGCTTGGCGTCGCTCATTTCTTTACCTCGGGCGCCACGGCGGGTTGCGCGGCCGGCGGTTCGAGGCCGAGCTTCTGGAACTCCTCGACGATGGTGTTGCGCGCGGTGCCGGCGAGCGGCGCGCCGAGATAGGCGAGGGCATGAATGGCGAGCTCGAAAATCTTTTCCTTCGGCACGCCGTTATTGAGTGCGCCGCGGATGTGGGTGCGAAGCTGATCGGGGCGGTTGAGGGCGATCAGCATGGCGCAGGTGACGAGGCTGCGCTCGGCGCGTGTGAAAACGTCGCGCTTCCAAATCTCGCCGAACGTGAAGCCGACCAGCAATTCCTGATACGGACGTGTCAGCGGCGAGCTGTTGTCGAGCGCGCGCTGCGGAAATTCCACGCCAAAAATCTCTTTCTGAACCTTGAGACCGTCCTTCAACGATTCGGCCGTCACGTTTCTCTCCCTCTATTGAGGGATTGAATCTAACCGATCCGGCGGCGGTTCGCCAAATGCGAATGGCGCCGGGTAGAACCCGGCGCCACGCACGGCTTGGACGGAGAACGGAGAGACGGAAACCTTGCTTCGTCATTCCCGCGCAAGCGGGAATCCAGGGTAGGCGACGTGCCGGGGTCCCTGGGTCCCCGCTTTCGCGGGGACGACGACCTTCGCTAGAAAACACCCGGAATGAAGCGATAACGAACCTTCTGCATGTAGGCCGCGTATTTGGAGTCCTTCTTTAGCAGGCCTTCCTCGACGAAGCTTTTGACCCCGAACAACAGGATGCCGGCCCCGAGCACGATCGCGTTGCGCAGCGACCAGCGCTCCAGAATCGCGCCGACGATGCTAACGAACACCACGGCGTAGATCGGATGGCGGATATATTTGTACATGCCGTGCGTCACGATCTCGCGCTGGGCCGGCACGAAACCGATGTTGCGGCCAAGGCTGATACGCGCCCAGAAAATTCCGGCAAGCGTCAGGATGGTGATGCCGTCGAGCAGCCAGACCGGCGCGACGCGCATGCCTTGGTTCTCGAGGATGATGCCGATAAAGCCCCAATAGGTCGCAACGAAGGCCAGCGCCCAGAAGATCGGATTGGTGGTGACGCGGACCGGCGTGTTGCGGAAGATCATGGTGCCGGCCAGCAGCCCGGTCTGGACGACATAGACCACGTCCGGGATGTTGACGCCGAAATGCGAAAAATGATGGGCGATGGGGTAGATCCAGGGGACGATTGCGGCCATCGCAAAACCCTTGTCGACCAAGGGGTTGGTCAGGAACCGGCTGATCGTGCCGGTGGCGGGCCGGAGGTCGATGGTTTGGGTGGTCACGTTGCCTGCCTCTGTTGAGGCGGGCATCCTCGCGGCCAATTCCTGACATTTTATTAAAAAGTTGATCTAACTGCGGTTATCGACGGTTTTAAGCCTGCTCGATCTCCACCAGCGTGCCGAGCATGTCCTTCGGGTGGACAAACAGCACCGGCTTGCCGTGCGCGCCGGTCCTTGGCTCGCCGTCGCCGAGGATGCGCGCGCCCTCGGCCTTGAGGTGATCGCGAGCGGCGATGATGTCGCCGACCTCGTAGCAGAGATGGTGCATGCCGCCTTGCGGATTGCGTTCGAGGAACGCCGCGATCGGCGACTTGTCGCCCAAGGGTTCGAGCAACTCGATCTTGGTGTTGTCGAGCGTCACGAATACCGTCGTGACGCCGTGATCGGGCAGGGGCACCGGCGCCGACACGGTCGCGCCGAGCCGAGATTGGTATAGCGCTGCCGCCGCACGGACGTCCGGCACCGCGATCGCGACATGATTGAGCCTGCCGATCATGTGCCGAGTATAGCCGGCCGCGGTCCGCCCGTCGCCCAGTCGAGCAGCTCGACAGTGTGTACGACCGGCCGCGCGTCGGTCCGCAATTGTACGATGCAGCCGATATTGCCGGTGGCGACGATCGCGGCGCCGGTTGTTGCGATGTTGGCGAGCTTGCGCGCGCACAGCCGGTCGGCGAGCTCGTGCTGCAGCATGTTGTAGGTGCCGGCCGAGCCGCAGCACAAATGCCCCTCGGGCACATCCCACACGTCGAACCCCGCTGCTCGCAGCAGGGCCATCGGCTCGGCGTGGATTTTCTGCGCATGTTGCATCGAGCACGCCGAGTGATAGGCGACGGCGATCTTTTCCGTCGGCGCCGCCGGCTTGATGCCGAGCATCGCCATCACTTCGGTCACGTCCTTCGCCAGCGCCGCGATCGTCGTCGCTTTTTCTGCATAGGCCGGATCGTTGCGCAGCATGAAGCCGTAATCCTTCACGGTGGTGCCGCAGCCCGACGCGTTGACGACGACGGCGTCGAGCCCCTCGCCGTTCACCGCACGCATCCAGGCGTCGATATTGTCGCGGGCAAAGGACAGCGAGTCCCTGCCGAGATGATGCGACAGCGAGCCGCAACAACCGCTGCCGTCGACGATGGCGACGTCGCAGCCGTGACGCGTCAACAGCCGGATGGTCGCGGCGTTGATCTCGGGCGCGATCGCTTGCTGCACGCAGCCGGTCAGCAACGCGACGCGAAGGCGGCGCTCGCCTTGTGCCGTGAAGAATTGCGGCCGCTCCAGCGTCGTCGGACACCGCGGCATCGATGCCAACCGCAACATCGCGCCGAGGCGGCCGGGCAGGGCGAGGCCGATAAGCTTGGCGAGACGCGCCGCGTGCAGCGCCCAGCGGAAGCGTGTCGGATGCGGCATGGTCCAATTGAGCATTGCGCGCAGCACGCGGTCCGCGAGCGGCCGGTCATAATTCTGCTCGATGCGGTGCCGCATCGGATCGACGAGGTGCATGTAATTCACGCCCGACGGGCACGTCGTCATGCAGGCGTAGCAGGAGAGGCAGCGGTCGATATGGGTGACGAAATCGGCGCTGGGTTCTTCGTCCAGTTCCAGATTGTTCTTCATCAAATAGATGCGGCCCCGCGGCCCATCGAGCTCGTCG
>JASHUX010000169.1 GCA_030039775.1 Alphaproteobacteria bacterium
ATCACATGAAAGCATGGTGTGTCGGCGCGGCGGTGCTGGCGCTGCTGACGGCGGGCGCGTTCGCCGAGGAAAAGGCACCGGACCTGCCGCCGGGCGCACTCTGCGCCAATCAGGGCACCATCGCCGACGACGCGATGACGCGGCCGCATTGGAACGGTTGGGGCGTCGATGTCCAGCAGCACCGGTTCCAGCCCGCCGCGATGGCAGGCCTCGCCGCTGCCGACGTACCGAGGCTCAAGCTCAAATGGGCGTTCGGCATTCCCGGCGCGCTGCGCGCTTGGGCACAGCCGACCGTGGTCGGCGGCCACGTCTTTTTCGGCAGCACTAGCGGCACGGTTTACGCGCTCGATGCACGGAGCGGGTGCCTCCATTGGACCTTCTCGGCGCGGATCGGCGTCCGCTCCACCCTCGTCGTCGGCCGCGACGCGCGCGGCTGGACCGCTTATTTCGGCGACGAGCGCGGTTATGCCTACGCCATCGACGCCGCGACCGGCGCACTGCGCTGGCGCGTCCATCTCGACGAGCATCCGGGCGCCAGCATCACCGACGGCCCGACGCTCGACGGCGGCATGCTGTACATCGGCACGTCGTCCGGCGAGGAAGTCAGCGGCGCCAATCCAGGCTACCCGTGCTGCAGTTTCCGCGGCAGCGTGTCGGCGCTCGACGCCTCGACCGGCAAGATCGTATGGAAGAGCTACACCATCGCGACGGAGGCGCGGCCGGTGCGCCGCAATGCCGCCGGGATCGAGCTGATGGGCCCGTCGGGCGCCGGTATCTGGTCGTCGCCGACCGTCGATGCGGCGCTGCACCGGCTTTACATTACGACCGGCGATAATTATTCCGATCCGCCGAGCGCGACATCGGACGCCTTCATGGCGTTCGACATCGCCACCGGCACGCTGGCCTGGTCGCGGCAAATGACCGGCGGCGATGCCTACAATATCGGCTGCGAATATCCGAAACACACCAACTGCCCGGCGACCAAGGGGCCCGACGTCGATTTCGGCTCGCCCGCGATTCTGGTCGAACTCGGCGGCGGCAAGCGCGCGCTCATTGCCGGCCAGAAATCCGGCGTCGTCACCGCGCTCGACCCCGACCATGACGGCGCCGTTCTGTGGCAGCACCGGATCGGCAAAGGCAGCGCGTTAGGCGGGGTGCAATGGGGCATGGCGGCGGACAAAGACAACGTCTATGCAGCGCTCTCCGACATCGATTCGAATGTCGTGAAGCAGGGCACGCCCGGCGCGCGGCGTGCCGGGGAGCTGTGGTTCCTGCTCGACGACAAGGCGGGCGGCGGCCTGTTCGCGCTCAAACTCGCGACCGGCGAGGTGGCGTGGGGCACGCCTCATCCCGGCTGCGAAAAGGCGCCGGGCTGCAGCCCGGCGCAGTCGGCCGCCGTCACCGCGATTCCCGGCGTGGTGTTTTCCGGTGGCGTCGACGGCCATCTCCGCGCCTACGCGGCGAAGGACGGCCGCATCGTTTGGGACGTCGATACCAAGGGCGACCGCAGCACCGTCAACGGCGTTGCGGCTCATGGCGGCTCGATCAACGGGCCGGGGCCCGTCGTCGTCGACGGTATGCTCTACGTCAATTCGGGTTATGCCAGCTTCGGCCAGGCCAGCGGCAACGTGCTGCTCGCCTACTCGGTCGACGGCAAGTAGGGCTTGCAGACGCGCCGCGAGTCTATTTGCTTGCCCTGAACCGGCCGGCTCAACCGCGGGACCTTGAGGGTGAACAGCAGCAGCACGGCCGACGCGATCGCGGCGGTGGTCAGGAACTCGCCGTCGAGCGGCAGGATGGTCTGCGCCAACACCGCGACGATGCAGCCCAAGCCGATGCTCGTGAGGATGATGTTCAGCGACATAGCACCCACAATAGCGCGTCGCGGTCGCGCCGCCTCGGCGCCGCCGGTTAATTGGTAAAAGCTTGGCGCGTTAGATGTGTATCGCTTCGCCGTCGGCGGCGAGCGCGGCTTCTTTAACCGCCTCGTTCAGCGTCGGGTGGGCGTGGCAGATGCGGCCGATATCCTCGGCGCTGGCGGCGAATTCCATCGCCACGACGCATTCGGCGATCATGGTGCCGGCGTCCTGGCCGATGATGTGAACGCCCAAGACGCGGTCGGTCGCGGCGTCGGCGAGCACTTTGACGAAGCCTTCGGTGTCGGCGTTGGCGCGGGCGCGCGCGTTGGCGGTGAAGGGGAACTTGCCGGTCTTGTACGATACGCCGGCCGCTTTCAGCTCTTCCTCGGTCTTGCCGACGCTCGCCACTTCGGGCGCGGTGTAGATCACGGCGGGGATCGCGTCGTAATTCACTTGGCCGTGCTGGCCCGCGATGATTTCGGCGCAGGCGACGCCTTCCTCGCTCGCCTTGTGCGCCAGCATCGGCCCGGCGATGACGTCGCCGATAGCGTAGATGCCAGGCACGTTGGTGGCAAAATGCTTGTCGACGATGACGCGGCCCTTGTTGTCGAGCACGACCCCGGCCTTTTCGAGGCCCAGTCCCTCGGTGTAGGGCCGCCGCCCGATCGACACGAGCACCGCGTCGGCCTTGAGCTCCTGCGCGTCGCCGCCGTTCGCGGGCTCGAGCGCCAAGGTGACGCCGCCTGTGCCGTTCTTGGCCGACGCTACTTTGGTGCCGAGCTTGAACGTGAAGCCTTGCTTTTGGAGCACGCGGTGCAACGCGGAGCCGGTTTCCGTGTCCATGTTGGGCACGATGCGGTCGAGGAACTCGACCACCGTCACCTCAGCACCAAGCCGGCCCCAGACCGAGCCCATTTCCAAGCCGATATAGCCGCCGCCGACCACGACGAGATGCTTCGGCACCGCGTCCAGCGACAGCGCGCCGGTCGAAGATAGGATGGTCTTTTCGTCGACCGGCACGCCGTTGAGCGGCACCGAGTCCGAGCCGGTGGCGATGATGAACGACTTGGCTTTGAGCGCGGTCTTGCCGTCCACCAGAAGCGTGCCCGGCCCGGCGAAGGCGGCGGCGCCGGTGACGCGCTCGATCTTGTGTTTGCGGAACAGGTAATCGACGCCGCTGGTGTTAGCGGTAACGACTTTGTCCTTGCGTGTCATCATGGTCGGCAGATCGAGCGACACGCCATCAATCTTTACGCCGTGCTGCGCCATCGCGTGCTGCGCCTCGGCGAAATGCTCCGACGATTGCAACAGCGCCTTCGACGGGATGCAGCCGATATTGAGACAGGTGCCGCCCAAGGTCGCGCGCTTTTCGACGCAGGCGACCGTCATGCCGAGCTGGGCCGCGCGGATCGCGGCGACATAGCCGCCCGGCCCGCCGCCGATCACGATCAAATCAAAATCCGGCATTCGCCCATCCATTTATCTTTCGTCGTCCCCGCGGAAGCGGGGACCCAGGGTAAGCGACGTGCGTTGGCCCTGGATTCCCGCTTTCGCGGGAATGACAGAGAAAAATCTCACACCTCAAACAGCAGACGTTCGGGATCCTCGACGCATTCCTTGACGCGCACCAGGAACGTCACCGCCTCGCGGCCGTCGACCACGCGGTGGTCGTAGGAGAGCGCCAGATACATCATCGGCCGCGCTTCGATCTTGTCGCCGACCACCATCGCCCGTTTCATGATCTTGTGCATGCCGAGAATGCCGGATTGCGGCGGGTTCAGGATCGGCGTCGACATCAACGAGCCGTAGACGCCGCCGTTCGAGACGGTGAAGGTGCCGCCCTGCAGCTCGTCGAGCGCGAGCTTGCCGTCGCGGGCGCGTTTGCCGAGCTCGCCGATCTTTTTTTCGATCTCGGCGAAGCTCATCGCGTCGGCGTCGCGCACCACAGGCACGACCAGGCCATGTTCCGTGCCGACCGCGACACCGATATCGTAATGGTTCTTGTAGATCAGGTCGTCGCCGGCGATCTCGGCGTTGACCGCGGGCACGTCCTTCAGCGCCTGGATGCACGCCTTGACGAAGATCGACATGTAGCCGAGCCGCACGCCGTGCTTCTTTTCGAAAGTGTCGCGGTATTTGTCGCGCATCGCCATCGCCGCGCTCATATCCACTTCGTTGAAGGTGGTGAGCATGGCGGCGGTGTTCTGCGCCTCTTTCAAGCGCTCGGCGATGGTGCGGCGCAGTCGCGTCATGCGGACGCGCTCCTCGCGCGGTCCGGTAGCACGCGGCGCGGCCGGCGCGGCGGGTCGGGCGAGCGGCACCACGACGGGCGCCGGTTGCGGCGCGGCAGTCGCCGCAAGCACGTCGCCCTTGCTCAAGCGGCCGTCTCTGCCGGTCGCCGGGATCGTGGTCGGATCGAGGCCGCGGTCTTCGACGAGCTTCCGCACCGCCGGACCGGACCGGTCAAGCTGGGCCACGGCAGCTGCGGGTGCGACGGGCGCCGATTTCGGCGGCATCGCCGCGGCGGGCTTAGGCGCGGCGGCGGGCTTCGCGCCGGCCTTGCCCTCGGCGATATGGCCAAGGATCGCGCCGACATTCACCGTCGCGCCTTCCGCCGCGACGATGTCCTCAAGCGTGCCGGCGACCGGCGCGTTGACTTCGAGCGTCACTTTGTCGGTCTCGATCTCGACCAGCGGATCGTCCATCTCGACCACGTCGCCGGCGTGCTTGAGCCAGCGCCCGACGCTCGCTTCCGTGACCGATTCGCCCAGCGTCGGGACTTTGATGTCGATCGCCATCGCCCTCTCCGCCTCAGCCGTTCAGCGCCTGTTCGACGAGCCGCCCCTGCTCGGCATTATGCCGCTTCAAAAGCCCGGTCGCCGTTGCCGCCATTTCCGGCCGCCCGGCATAGGATGGGCGCTTTGCGGTGATGTCGAGCTTGGTCGCCACGCTTTCGATGCGGCGGTCGACGAAATTCCACGCACCCATGTTCTGCGGCTCTTCCTGGCACCAGACCAGGTCGGCGTGGCGATAGCGCGCCAGCGCCGCCGCCAGCGTTTTCACGGGGAACGGATAGAGCTGCTCGATGCGCAGGATCGCGACGTCGTCGATCTTGAGGGTGCGGCGCTGGTGCAGCAG
The DNA here is from genome assembly GCA_030039775.1 of Alphaproteobacteria bacterium. Classification (GTDB taxonomy): domain Bacteria; phylum Pseudomonadota; class Alphaproteobacteria; order ATCC43930; family CGMCC-115725; genus JAATGI01. The sequence goes on from JASHUX010000169.1 coordinate 4,998, forward strand.
GTCGAAATAGACCTTGCCGCTGCACAAAATGACGCGCCGGATCTTGTCGTCGGGCGCCAGCGTGTCGATCTCGCCGATGACACGATGGAACGACGTGCCCGGCCCCATCGCGTCGAGGCGCGACGCGCCCTCCGGGCTGCGCAGCAGCGATTTCGGCGTCATGATGATCAGCGGCTTCCGGAAATTGCGCTGCACTTGGCGGCGCAAGGCGTGGAAATAATTGGCCGCGGTGGTGAGATTGCACACCTGCAAATTATCTTCGCCGCACATCTGCAGGAAGCGTTCGAGCCGCGCCGAGGAATGGTCCGGCCCCTGGCCCTCGTAGCCGTGCGGCAGGAGCAGCGTCAGGCCCGACATGCGCAACCATTTCGCCTCGCCCGACGAAATAAACTGGTCGATCACGACCTGCGCGCCGTTGGCGAAATCGCCGAACTGCGCCTCCCACAGGATCAGCGCGTGCGGCTCTGCGAGGCTGTAGCCATATTCGAAGCCGAGCACCGCCGCCTCGGAGAGCGGCGAATCCAGGACCTCGAACGGCGGCTGGCCGTCGCGGACATGTTGCAGCGGGATGTATTTGGTCTCGTTCTCTTGATCGACCAGGACGGCGTGGCGTTGGGAGAACGTGCCGCGGCCCGAATCCTGGCCCGACAAGCGGACAAAAAAGCCCTCGTTCAACAGCGTGCCGAAGGCGAGCGCCTCGGCGGTGGCCCAATCGATCCCGTCGCCCGCTTCCAACGCCTTGCGTTTCTGGTCGATCTGGCGGGCGATCTTGCTGTTGAGATGGAAGCCGTCGGGGATCTGCGTGATCGCGGTACCCACGGCGCGCAGCGTCTCCATCGGCACCGAGGTTTGACCGCGCCGGTCGTCGCCCGACGCCACGCCGAGGCCGGTCCAGGCGCCTTCGAGCCAATCGGCCTTGTTAGGGCGATAGCCCTTCGCCGCCTCGAATTGCGAATCGAGATGCGCCTGGAAGTCGGTGACCATTGTCGCGGCTTCGCCGGCGGTAACGATGCCTTCGTCGGTCAGCCGCTCGGCATATAGCTCGCGCGTCGTCGGATGCGCAGCGATCGCTTTGTACATGAGCGGCTGGGTGAACGCGGGCTCGTCGCCTTCGTTATGGCCGTGGCGGCGATAGCAGAACATGTCGACCACCACGTCCTTCTTAAATTGGAGGCGATATTCGGTGGCGATTCGCGCGACATGGACGACCGCTTCGGGATCGTCGCCGTTGACATGGAAAATCGGCGCCTGGATCGATTTGGCCAGGTCCGAGGGATAAGGGCCGGAGCGCGCCGCCGCCGGGCTGGTGGTGAAGCCGATCTGATTGTTGACAATGAAGTGGATCGTGCCGCCGGTGCGGTAGCCTTTGATCTCGGAGAGTTCCAGCGTCTCGCTGACCAGGCCCTGGCCGGCGAACGCGGCGTCGCCGTGCATTAAAAGCCCGACGACCTGGACCCGCTTGCCGTCGCCGAGTTGGCGTTGCTTGGCGCGCACCTTGCCGAGCACGACGGGATTGACGACTTCGAGATGCGACGGGTTCGCGGTCAGCGACAGATGCATCTTGTTGCCGTCGAACTCGCGGTCGGTCGAGGTGCCAAGATGATATTTGACGTCGCCCGAGCCCTGCACGTCGCCGGGATTGGCGGGGTTGCCCTGGAATTCCGAGAACAGCGCCGCGAATGGCTTCCCCATCATGTTGGTGAGCACATTGAGCCGGCCGCGATGCGGCATGCCGATGATCAGCTCTTTGGCGCCGAGCTGGCCGCCGCGCTTGATGACTTGCTCCAGCGCGGGAATCAGCGATTCGCCGCCGTCGAGGCCGAACCGCTTGGTGCCCGTGTAGCGTTTGTCGAGAAACCGCTCCAACCCCTCGGCGACGGTGAGCCGGTCGAGGATGGCGCGCTTGCCCTCCTTCGTGAATTCGGTTTGGTTGCGCGGCACTTCGATGCGGCGCTGGATCCAGCGGCGCTGTTCCAGCTCCTGGATGTGCATGTATTCGACGCCGACATGGCCGCAATAAGTCTCGCGGCAGGCCTGGATGATCTGGCGCAGCGTCGCGGTCTCGAAGCCCAACAGCCCGTCGATATAGATCGGCCGCTCCATATCGGCCCCGCTCAGCCCATACGTGGCGGGGTCGAGATCGGGATGCTCGGTGCGCTTCGCCAAGCCGAGCGGGTCGAGATCGGCGATCAGGTGCCCCTGCACGCGATAGGCGCGGATCAGCGCGACCGCGCGCAAGCTGTCGAGGATAGTGTCGCGGCGCTCGGCAACGGTCGCCGCAGCCGCGGCATGGCCATTGGGCTTGGCGGCCGGCGCCGGCGCGGCATCGTGGCCGTTGCCGATGACGGAGCTGCGCTCGGGCGCCCAGTCCGGGCCGGCCAATTCCTTCAGGATCGCCGGGGTCTGTTCCTGGAGCTTGGCGAAGAAGCCGCGCCAGCTCGCATCGACCGCGCTCGGATCGGCCAAATAGCGAGCGTAGAGCTCGGCGATGAACGTGGCATTGGCGCCGTAAAGAAAACTGGTCTGTTCTAGCGACATGATTTTGGCTCGCCGCCGCGACGGGCGGCTTGGGCTAAAGATAGGAACACAACCCCGCGTGGACTAGCCGGGCGGCACAGCTTTACACCGATTCGGTGTCGCTGGCATGACGCGGCTAAGGCCTTACGCGGCCTGAATTTTCTTCGTTGCCTCAAGCAAGGATCGTACCGCGCCGACCGACTTGTCGAAGGCGGCTTTTTCCTCGGCGTTCATCGAAATCTCGACAATACGCTCGACGCCTTTGGCGCCGATCACCGTCGGGACGCCCACATAAAGGTCTTTGACGCCGTACTGACCGGTCAGATAGGCGGCGCAGGGCAGGACGCGCTTCTTGTCCTTGAGATACGACTCCGCCATGGCGATCGCGGACGCGGCCGGGGCATAGAAAGCAGAACCGGTCTTCAAGAGATTGACGATCTCGCCGCCGCCGTCGCGGGTACGCTGCACGATCTTGTCGAGCTTCTCCGTCGTGGTCCAACCCATCTTGACCAGATCGGGAAGCGGAATGCCGGCGACGGTCGAATAGCGCACCAGCGGCACCATGCTGTCGCCGTGGCCGCCCAAGACGAACGCGGTCACATCCTCGACCGAGACGCCGAATTCCTCGGCGAGGAAGTAGCGGAACCGCGCGCTATCGAGCACGCCCGCCATGCCGACCACGCGCTCCGCCGGCAGGCCCGACGCTTCGCGCATCACCCACACCATCACGTCGAGCGGGTTGGTGATGGTGATGACGAAGGCGTTGGGGCAATGTTGTTTGATCGCCTCGCCGACCGTCTTCACGACCTTGGCGTTGATGCCGATGAGGTCGTCGCGGCTCATGCCCGGCTTGCGCGGCACGCCCGCCGTCACGATCAAGACGTCGGCGCCCTTGATAGCGCTGTAATCGTTGCTGCCGGCGATGTGCGCGTCGAAGCCCTCGACCGGCGACGCCTCGGCGATGTCGAGCGATTTGCCCTGGGGCAGGCCATCGATGATGTCGAACAGAACGACGTCGCCGAGCTCTTTCAGCCCAATCAACAGCGCCAGCGTGCCGCCGATCTGTCCCGCGCCGATCAGCGCGATTTTCTTGCGTGCCATGAGAAACCCTCGTTGCCTGGAATTGGCGCGGGTGTAGCGCGAAATATCCACGCGGGCAACCGGGACCGCGGATTTCTTACAAGCCGGTTACGGAATCGCCTGCAACAGCATCTGCGTCAGTTCGTTCGGCATGTCGTTCTGCGCCATGTGCGTGCAGGGCAGTGTATGCATCGTCCAGCCCGGCCTGTTCTTCAGCTTCTCGTAGAATTGCGTGAAAGTCGTCGGCGACGGCACGTTGCAATAGATGTAGGTCTTGCGCTTGACGCGGTCGATGCCGCCGGTCAGCGCCACGCCTTGGATCATCGTCCCGGCCGGTTGCGGCGAGGTCTTTTTCTCGAAGAACGCGCGGACCTCGGGGGTCGGTGTGCCGAACGTCTCCGGCGGCAGCGGCGCCACGCGCCAGTCGGAGCCGGATTCGAGCGCGGGCGCCGGCCCGCCTGCCGGCACGAGGTTCGCCAGCGACTGTCCGTTCTCCGGCACGAAGGCGTCGAGATAGACCAGCGCCGAAATCTTGTCAGGGATGGCGTCCGCGACGCCCGTCACCACCATGCCGCCGTAGGAATGACCGACCAGCACGAAATTCGCGAGGTCCTCGTAATCGATCACGCCGAGCACGTCCCGGATGTGCGTGTTGAGGTCGACTTCGCGGGTGGCCAGATGCTTGCGCTCGCCGAGGCCGGTCAGGGTCGGGCGCAACACCTCATGCCCCGCCTTGCGCAGCCGCTCCTCGATCGGCTTCCAGACGATGCTGCCCGCCCACGCGCCGTGAACCAGAACGAATGTCGCCATCGATTCCTCCCCGAGAGTCGCGGGGCACCTTATCAGAAGGTGATCTTGGTTTGCACGCCGGCGACGATCTCGTCGCCGACCCGGCGCGCGGGATCGGACGGATCGGCGATGCCGGCGCCGGGATTGAGAATGAATTGCAGGTCGGGCTGGACCACCCACCAACCGGTCGCTTGGATCTGGTAAGTGATCTCGATGAGGTGCTCGGCGGTGCGCACCGGCACCGGC
>JASHUX010000170.1 GCA_030039775.1 Alphaproteobacteria bacterium
AGCTTGGTTTCGTCGGCGCCATCCTCAACCCCGATCCCGGCGCCAACCGCCAGGCGCCCGGTGTCGACGACCCGGCCTGGTTCCCGCTCTACGAAGCGGCCGAGTCGCTGAACGCGACGCTGGTGATCCACCCCTCGATCAGCCGCGACCCGCGCATCGAGCGCATTCCCCATTCCTACCAGTACAACAACATGACCGAAGAGGCGCTGGCGACGCTGCTCTATGAGCATAGCGACGTGTTCAAGCGGTTCCCGAAGCTGCGCATTGTCGTGTGCCATTGCGGCGGCTGTTTGCGGCGCTTGCTCGAGATCGGCGACGTGCTCGACAATTCCGACCCGAAATCGCCCATGATTGCCGCCTCGGGCCAGCAAGGCGGCGGCCAAGTCGGCACCGCGATCGCGACCCAAGCCGCCGTCACCGCCGCTGAGCGGCACGACTGGCGCGACAATCTGTTCTTCGACACCTGCGCCTACGACCCGTGGTTCCTGGGCGCGGCGATTCGCCAATACGGGCCGGCGCGCATGGTGTTCGGCACCGAGGCACCCGGCTCCGGCACCGCGATCCTCAACCCTCAGACCGGCAAACCGTCGGACGACGTGGTCGCGATCATCGACCGCTTCGACTTCTTGTCCGACGCCGACAAGAAAGCCATGTTCCACGACAACCCGCTGCGCGTCTTTCCCTTGCTGAAGGGGAAGGCCGGGCTGGCTTGAAGACGATTCGATGCTGAGCACGAGCGACAACGAGTTGCTGACCCAGACCGCGAGCAGAAGACCTTTTACTCGCGCCGCACCCGCGCCAATCATCACCTGCAAGACCGCGACGAAATGCGACGCGTCAGCTTCGCCGGCGTCGGCCGCAATTTCTTCGATCACGTGGTTCCGGCCGAATGAGCGAGGACGCGATGGATAACGGTTACCGGCTGATTTCCTGCGACGATCATCTCGATCTCGGCTATTTGCCGCGCGACGTCTGGACCAAGCGGCTGCCGGCGAAATATGCCGAACGCGCGCCCCATATCGAAGAGCGCGACGGCCGCGGCCAGTGGATCAGCGACGGCAAGAAGTGGGGCGGCTGGCACGGCATCAAGCCGCCGGCCTCGAACGCGCCGCCACCCTATCTGACCGCGCTCAATCGTGGCGGCCATTGGGATGCGAGTGACATGCGGCCGGGAAATTTGCGCCTGCGGCTTGAGGACATGGACCGCGACGGCGTCTACATCCAATCGCTGTTCGGGCCGATCACCTCGATCCTGGCCGACGACGCCGAATTTCGCGACGCGTGCCACAGCGCCTATAACGACTGGCTCGCCGAGTTCATCGCGGAGTCGCCGCAGCCCGAGCGTTTTCTCGGCGTGCCGATGCTGCCGTGGGGACCGGAATCGGCGACGAAAGAATTACGCCGCCTCGCCAAGGACGGCCGTTTCAAGCAGGCGAATCTCCAGCTCAACGGCGCCGAGCCGCGCATTTCCGATCCGGCGTGGGAGCAATTCTGGAACGCGCTCGAAGAGACCGGGATGATCTTGTCGTTCCACGTTGCCGCGTTCGCGGGCCGGCCGCCGCGCCCCGATCCGGCGCAAGGCACCTATGCCGGCACCTTCTCCATCACCAAGAATTTCGTCGGCGCCTTCCTCGATCCGTTCGTCGATCTGTTCGCGTGGGGTATTCTCGAGCGCCATCCCAAAATCCGCATCGTGCTCGCCGAGTGCGGCACCGGCTGGCTGCCGTGGGTGGTCGAGGAACTTGATTACCGCCATTGGAGGCTCTGGGAATCGAAAGATTACTGGGCCGAGAAAGGCGGTATCCCGCTGAAGGACAAACCGTCCGACGTGTTCAAGCGCCAAATCTATCCGACCTTCCAGGAGGATCACGCCGCGATGGCGCTGGTGAATTTCTATGGCGCCGACAATTTGATGTGGGGCTCGGACTATCCGCATCCGGACAGCGTCTGGCCCGACAGCAAAGGCGCCATCGAACGGCAAATGTCGAAGCTCCCGCCGGAGATCAAAAAGAAGATCACGCACGACAACGCGGCGAAACTCTACGGACTGAACGTCTGACCATGCGCAACCGGTTGATCGCGACGGCACTGGTCGCGACATTCGCCCTGCCCGCTTCCGCCGCCGATATCGCGCGCTTCACCGCGGCGATCACGGCCGAGCCCGATACGCTCGACATCACCTCGACCAAGGACCCCGGCGGTTCGTACGTGGTGCTTCAGAATATCTACGAGCAGCTGTGGCGCATGGACGCCAACAACAAGCCCGAAAAATCGGTCGCGGATTGGACCATTTCGCCCGACTGGCACACCATCACCTTCACGATCAAGCCCGGCATCAAATTTCAGTCGGGCGACGAACTGACCGCCGACGACGCGATCTTCAGCTTCAACCGCATCGCCGCGCATTCGCCGATGTACCGGCGCGACACCAAGCTCGTCGACAAGGTCGAGGCGCTCGACCGCTACACCGTGCGCTTCACCTTCAACACGCCCTATTTCGGATTTTTCAATTCGGCCATCGTCAATCTCGTTTCGAAGGCGTATTTCGGGCGCAAGGGCGAAGCCAACGCCGTAGCGCATCCCGACGGCATCGGCCCCTACAAATTCGTCGATTATGTGCCGGCGCAATATGTCGATCTCGCCGCGTCGGAAAATTATTACGGCAAGCGGCCGGAGGTGCGCGCGGCGCGGCTTTACATCGTTAAAGACGAGCAGACGCGCGTCGAGAAACTCCGCGCGGGCGAAGTCGACATGATCATGGACACGCCCTACCCCGCGATTCCCGAATTGAAGAACGCGGGGTACCGCGTCGTCGGCGCCGAGTCGTGGCCGGTCTGCACGGTGCAGTTCCAGCTCAACAATGCCGATTCGCCGTGGCACGACCGCCGCGTCCGTCTCGCCATCGCGCACGCCATCGACGGCGACGCCATCGTGAAGGGCCTGCTGCAAGGCATCCCGAAGCGCTATCCCGAGCTCGCCAAGGGCGAATTCGGCTACGACCCCACGATCAAGAATTTCACCTACGACCCGGCGCTGGCGCGGAAACTACTGGCCGAGGCCGGTTTCCCGCACGGCTTCACCATGCCGCTCTATTACTGGGCCGGCACGTTCTATGGAATTCGTGAAACCGCGGAGGCGGTGTCGCTCTATCTGAAGAATGTCGGCATCGACGCCACGCCCGAAGCGCTCGACCCGACCGAGGTCATGGCAATGTTGCGCAGGAGCGCCACCGACACACACCAAGTTTATGCCGGCGTGATGGCGGTGCCTCTGACCAACACCGGCATGGACCCGACCGAATCGGTGGGGTTGATGTATCTCTCGTCGGGCCCGATCAGCAACTACAAGAACCCCGAGCTCGACGCGACCATCATCAAGATGCTGCATGAGCCGGACAACGAAAAGCGCGCGGCGCTGGTGCGGCAGGTGCAACACATCGTCCATGACGACGTCGCCAACATTCCGCTATGGGACTCGGTGTCCGAATACGCGATGAAGATGAAATACGACTTCGCCCCGATCCAGCACCGCAATGCGGTGCTGATGCTGAGCCAGGTTTCGCTGGCGCGCTGATCGGCGCTTGCCCGGAACGCACGCGCCGCCCATCTAAACGATCGCGTTTTCCTTTGGGGGATTGCATGCCCACCTTGTTCGATCCGATCACCATCGGTGAGCTTTATTTGCCGAACCGCATCCTGATGGCGCCGCTGACGCGCACCCGGTCGAGCGGCGACGGCCGCGTGCCGAACGAAATGATGCGCGATTATTATGTGCAGCGCGCGTCGGCCGGGTTGATCATCGCGGAGGCGACCTCGGTCGCCCCGCAAGGCGTCGGCTACCCGCGCACGCCGGGCGTCTGGTCCGACGAGCAAGTAGCGGGCTGGCGCCTCGTCACCGACGGCGTGCATAAAGCTGGTGGACAAATCCTCCTGCAGCTGTGGCATGTCGGGCGGATTTCCGACCCGGTCTATCACGAAGGCGCGTTGCCGGTGTCGGCGAGCGCGGTGCAGCCTAAGGGCCACGTCAGTCTGATCCGGCCCGAGCGGGCTTACGCCATCCCGCGCGCGCTCGACACGAACGAAATCCCGGGCGTGATCGAGGCCTATCGCCACGGCGCCGCTAACGCCAAACGCGCGGGCTTCGACGGCGTCGAGATTCACGGCGCCAACGGCTATCTCCTCGACCAATTTCTCCAGGACAAGACCAACCAACGCGCCGACCGCTACGGTGGGCCGATCGAGAACCGCGCACGGTTGATGCTCGACGTGACGGACGCGGTTGTGTCGGTATGGGGACCGGGCCGCGTCGGCATGCATCTCGCACCGCGCGCCGACGCCCACGACATGGGCGACAGCGATTTGCCGGCGACGTTCGGTTACGTCGCGCGCGAGTTAGGCAAGCGCGGTGTCGCCTTCCTGTGCGCGCGGGAGAAGGTCGCGGAGCCGCGGCTCGGCCCTGCCTTGAAGAAAGCGTTCGGCGGCGCGTTTGTCGCGAACGAAGGTTTCGATCAGGCGAGCGGCGAGGCGGCGCTGGCCGCGGGCGAAACCGACGCTGTCGCCTACGGCAAGCTGTTCCTCGCCAATCCCGACCTGCCACGACGTTTCAAGCTGAAAGCGCCGCTCAACCCCTGGAACCCGGCGACGTTTTATGCCGAAGGACCTGCGGGCTACACGGATTACCCGAGTCTTGCGGAAGCGGCGGAGTAGTTAGCGTTTCGGCTTCAACGCAACGCCGGTGCGGGTTTCGAGCGCGCGCACCAGCTCGCTGAGGCTGGCGTCGGCCGGCTGCTCCGATTGAATCGCCGTCCAAAGGCGATGCGCTTCGGCCGACAGCGGCAAGTCGAGACCGGCATCCGCCATGATGCGGCGCGCGATGTTCATGTCTTTCATCATCAGCGCCACCTTGAACGCGTCGTCGTAGCGGCCGTTGAAGATGCGCTGACGGAATTGCGTGCGGCTGATCCAGGAGCCGGCGGTGCAGACGTCGATGAAGTCGTTCATGGCCAAGGGATCGAGCCCGCTTTTAGTGCCGGCGATCAGCCCTTCGGTCGTCGCCATGAGCGTTGCCGCCGAGATGAAATTGTTGATCGCCTTCATGACGTGACCCGAGCCGACCGGGCCGAGATGGAAATAATGCTTGCCGAGCACCTCGAGCAGCGGTCTGACGCGCGCCACGTCCTTCGCGTCACCGCCGACCATGAACACGAGATCCGCCGCCTTGGCGCCCGGCTCTGCGCCCGACACCGGCGCATCGACCATGCCAATGCCGCCCTTGGCAAGCTTTGCTGCGGTTTCCTTCGTGTCCCACGGCGCAGCGGACGAGGCGTCGAGCAGCAACACGCCGGCGTGCAGGCCGTGGATCAAGCCGCGGTCGCCGTGGGCGACCTCGCCGACCTCACGACCCGACGGCAGCATGGTGATAACGATGTCGGACGCAGCGCCGACTTCTTTGGGCGATTGCGCGACCGCGACGTTGTTGTAGGGCGACGCGACGCGGCGCGACGCCTCAGGGTTCAGATCGAACACGGTAAGGCGATAGCCCGCCTTGGCGAGATGGCCCGCCATCGGCGTGCCCATCACGCCGAGGCCGATAAAGCCGAGCCGCTCGTCGGGCATTAGAGCGGCGACAGCGGCGCCATGCCGAAATGGACGCGCGACAGGTTGGGGGCCGTCCGCATATAGCGCATGGTGCCGTGGGTGCGGAGCACCGCGAGATCGCGGAAATGGCGCGCGATCTTCGAATCCTTGCGGCCGCTCGAGGTGCCGGCGCTGGTGAACAGCAGATCGGTCGCTTCCCAGGCGAGCTTCACACAATGCTGCTCGACCAGGATCATGGAACGGTCGGCCTCGTCGCTGAACGGCACGCCATCCTCGGCCCAGGCACGGCAATGCTCGGTATAGTCGCGCGCGACCTGCAGCATCGCATTCTCGGCGGTGTCGATCCAGGCGCGGGCAAGGCCGTAATACTCTTGATACTCTTGCAGTTCGACGCGGGTGCTGGTGCCGCCGCCGAAACGCTGCGGCTTGGCCAGGATCTCCTCGAACAGATCAAGCGCGCCGCGCGCGATGCCGATCGCAACCGCCGTTGCCTCGCCGATAAGAAAGGTCGATTTGCGGCCGTGATAGATCGGATTGCGCAGCAGCCGGGTCTTCATGTCGCGCGCCGGCGGCGCTTGCCAGATCGTCCAATCGACGACGCGGTGCGTCGGCAAAAGGATATTGTCGGCGATGGCGCGCTTCGAACCCGTGCCCTGCATGCCGATCATGTTCCAATTGCTCACGATCGAGAATTCGTCGCGCTTCAACAGCACGTGCATGTGGACTGGCTGCCCGTCGGGCCCGATTCGCATCGCGCCGCCGAGGAGATGCGTGGCCGTGTCGCAGCCCGAGGCGTAGTCCCACGCGCCCTTGCAGCGCCAGCCGTCCTCGACCTTGGTCATCATCGCCGGCGTGCCGACCGCGGGACAGCGGAACTCGCCGTCGTCGCCATAGGCGTCGAACTGCGCCTCGTCGCCGAACACGGAAAGGATCAGCGGATGGCCCGCGGTCAGCGCGAGGACCCAGCCGCTCGACGGACAGCCGCGCGAAATCTCCATCATCACCTTCACGAAGGTGACCATATCGAATTCGTAACCGCCGAACATGCGCGGCTGGATAATGCGGTAAAAGCCGGCCTTGACGAATTCGTCATTGGTTTCGGGAAGGATCGAGCCGTGCGCCTCGGTTTTGTCCTGGCGCTCGCGGAGGACCGGCCGCATCGCGACCGCACGGTGCAGCATTTCCTCCGACGTCAGGTCCGGCTCGGGCGGCGTTATCGTCGCCGCGTCCTTTCGTGCCGCCATCCGTACTGCCATCGGAGCCTCCCAATTATCATATCAATTGGATGTGATCATAGCGGCGCACGCTGAATGCCGCCACGAAAAGCCATGCGATTTCGCGCGGCGAAATTGCGCGAAAATGAATCGCTTTTGAGGTGTCTCCGCTTGCGGGCGCGCTTGCTCATCCCATAATAGGCGTGGGGGTTTTTTGGGGGTTGGCGCCGGACGGCCCGACCCGGCTTCCGACGCCAGCTCGCCTGGATGGAGGAAGCCATGAATGTTCGCAGCATCCTGGACCACAAGGGTCGCGCGGTCGCGACCATCCGCCCCGAGGCGGGCATCGAGGAGGCGGTGGCGCTGCTTCGCCATCGCGGCATCGGCGCGCTGGTCGTTACCAGCGACAAGACTATCGTCGAGGGCATCATCTCCGAGCGCGACATCGTTCGGGCGCTCGGCGAATGGGGCTCCGATATCGGCGGCATGCGCGTTGCGACACTGATGAGCCGCGACGTCGTGACCTGCACCGAAGCCGACAGCGTGGTCGATCTCGCCTGCTTGATGACCGAGCGGCGCATTCGCCATTTACCGGTGATCGAACGTGGCGCCCTGGTGGGGATCGTCAGCATCGGCGACGTGGTGAAGAGTCGCATCGCCGAAGTCGAGTCGGAAGTCGAGGCGGTGAAAGAGATGATCGCGCAAGCGTAGCTTCCCTCTCGACAGCACGTAAATCCGCCATGACAATGGCGGCATGGAAAATGCGCTGATTGGGATTGCCGTGGCGGCGGTCGTCGCCGCCATCGGCCTTGTCTTTGTCGCCGCGCGGATGCGTCTTGAGGCATCCAAGTGGCGCTTTCAGTTCGAAGCGGCGCAGCGGCTTAGTGAAGATAGGGAGCGGATGCAGCGCGATAATATCGACGCGGTGCGTGATGCCGCGAAATCGGCCTCGCTTGAGGCGGCCCAGAGCGTGTCGTCTAAGCTGCTAGAGGACCACAAGCGCGAGACGGACGCGGCGAAAAAAGCTTCGATCGAGCAAACCCAAGAAACCAGCGACAAGCTCACCCGGCACTTCAAAGACCTGGGC
>JASHUX010000171.1 GCA_030039775.1 Alphaproteobacteria bacterium
CGGCTGGCAAGATTTGCACCGGCAGATCTATCCCGAGCTGGGCGCGCGCTGGTTCGGCAATTGCGACATTCCCGACCTGGATCTGTTGCCCCGCCGCGATCCCGACCTGAAAACCGTACGTTTTTCCGCGGGCGCCGAGATCGCCCTGCGTCATTTCGGGCTATGGTCGCTGAGCTGGGCGGTGCGGTTGCGACTGATCGGGTCGGCGGCGGCGCTGGCCGCGCCGCTCTTGTGGCTCGCGCGCAGGTTCGACCGGTTCGGTTCGGGCCGCAGCGGTCTCCATATGATGTTGGCTGGGTCCGCCCATGATGGAAACCCCAAGATCGCGCGCCTCTTCATCGTCGCGCGGGCCGGCCACGGTCCCTATATTCCCAGCATGCCCGCGATCCTGCTCGCCAAGTGCTGGTCCCGCGGCGATTTGCCGGCGCCGGGCGCACGGCCGTGCCTCGATCTCATCGACCTCGATACGTATCTCGGCGCGCTGCATGGCCTGGACATTTCCGTCACTCGGGACGGCGATGTCTAGACTGCCGCGCGCGGCCTATTCCTATCGGCAGGACCCGGCGATACCGGAATTTCCCGACGACAAGCCGTTATTTCTGTTCGATGGCGTCTGCGTTCTGTGCTCCGGCGGCGCGGCCTGGCTGATGCGGCATGACAAGCGCGATCTGTTCCGTTTTGCTTCGGCCCAATCGCCATTGGGACAGGCGCTCTACCGCCATTACGGGCTCGCGCTCGACGACACCTATTTGCTGATCGCCGCTGGACACGGTTACGGCAAGTCGGCCGGCTATCTCCACATGTTGACCATTCTCGGCGGCGCATGGCGGTTGGGCGAGGTGTTCTACCTGGTGCCGCCGGCGATCCGCGATTTCGTTTACGACATCGTCGCGCGCAACCGCTATCGCTGGTTCCGCAAGGTCGGTTATTGCGAGCTGATCCCGGCCAATCTGCGGGCGAAGTTGCTCTAGCAGGCTTGCCAATCGACTGCTTTTCCCCTATTTAACCGCCTTCGACAACCCACACGCGGGGATGCGCGAGGCCATCGGCAGATGGTCGAACGCTCCGGTGTCGCGAAAGCGATGGTCCCCCGCGGCGGCTCAACCGGAAAAGAAAGGTCCGTTTGCCCATGGCTCTGCCTGATTTTTCCATGCGCCAGCTCTTGGAAGCCGGCGTCCATTTCGGTCATCACACGCGGCGTTGGAACCCGGAGATGCAGTCATATCTCTTCGGCGTCCGCAACGGCGTTCACATCATCGACCTCGAGCAGACGGTGCCGCTGTTGCACCGCGCCTTGTCCGCCGTTCGCGACGTCGCCGCCGCCGGCGGGCGCGTGCTGTTCGTCGGCACCAAGCGCCAGGCGCAAGAGGCGGTGGCCGAAGCGGCGCAGCGTTGCGGCCAGTATTACGTCAATCACCGCTGGCTCGGCGGCATGCTGACCAACTTCAAGACCATCTCCAACTCGATCAAGCGCTTGAAGGAATTGGACGAGCGCATTGCGGAACCGGGCGCCGGCCTGACCAAGCGCGAGCTCTTGGAGCTGACGCGCGACCGCGACAAACTGGAGCGCGCGCTGGGCGGTATCAAGGAAATGGGCGGGCTGCCCGATATCCTGTTCGTGATCGACACCAATAAAGAGGCGATCGCGGTGCAGGAAGCGGTCAAGCTCAAGATCCCGGTGGTCGCGGTGCTCGACAGCAATTCCTCGCCGGCGGGCATCGTCTATCCGGTCCCCGGCAACGACGACGCGATGCGCGCGATCCACCTCTATTGCGAACTGGTGTCGGGCGCGGTGCTCGACGGCTTGCAGGCCGAGATGGCGGCGTCGGGCGCCGACCTCGGCGCGCAGGAGAACGTGCCGGTCGAGCCGGCGCTGGCCGCGGCCGAGCTTGAAGGCGACACCGCCGGCGAGAGTGCACAGACGCAATAGTCGTCGGTTTACAATCGTCAGTTTTCAGTGAGCGGAATGCGGCATTGAACTGATAACCGAAAACTGAGAACTGATCACTCGAACGAGAGAGACGAATATGGCCGAGATTACCGCCGCGCTGGTGAAGGACCTGCGGGAAAAGACCGGCGCCGGCATGATGGATTGCAAGCGCGCGCTGAGCGAGACCGGCGGCGATCCCGAAGGCGCGGTCGATTGGCTGCGCAAGAAAGGCCTGTCGGCGGCGGCAAAGAAATCGGGACGCGTTGCCGCCGAAGGATTGGTGGGCGCCGCCACCAAGGGCAATGTCGGGGCGCTAGTCGAGCTCAATGCCGAGACCGATTTCGTCGCGCGCAACGAGCAGTTCCAAGCGTTCGTCCGGAACGTGACGGAGCTGGCGTTGTCGGCCGGCGATCTCGACGCGCTGAAGGCGGCCGCCTATCCCGGCACCGGCCGCACCGTCGCCGAGGAGCTGACGCAGATGATCGCCACCATCGGCGAGAACATGAATCTCCGCCGGATGGCGCGCATCACTGTGTCGCCGGGCGTGGTCGTGTCGTACATGCACAACGCGCTGGCGCCGAATCTCGGCAAGATCGGCGTGCTGGTCGCGGTGCAGTCGAACGCCGACGCCGGCAAGCTTGCCGACTTCGCCCGCAAGATGGCGATGCACGTCGCCGCGTCCAATCCCCAATATCTCGACATCGCGTCGGTCGATCCGAAAGCGCTGGACCGCGAGCGCGACATCTTGCGCGAGCAGGCCAAGACATCGGGCAAGGCGGACGCAATCATCGACAAAATGGTCGAGGGCCGGCTCAAGAAATTTTACGAAGACACCGTGCTCACGGAACAGGTTTACGTCCACGACGGCGAAACGCGGATCAGCAAGGTGCTGGAGCAGGCCGCCAGGGATCTGGGTGCGCCGGTCAAGGTTGCCGCGTTCGCGCGCTTCGCCCTGGGCGAGGGCATCGACAAAGGCCCGTCCGATTTCGCCGGGGAGGTAGCCGCCGCCGCGAAGAAGTGAACAGTCGAA
>JASHUX010000022.1 GCA_030039775.1 Alphaproteobacteria bacterium
ACTATCTCGAAGTGACGGCGCCGCCGGGCAAGGAGATGGGCGGCATCCGTTTCGAAACCAACGGCGACGTCACCATCGTCACCGGCACGCTCGATTACGGCCAGGGCCACGCGGCGCCGTTCGCGCAAGTGCTGGTGCAGCGGCTCGGCATCCCATTCGAGCGTATCCGTCTCGTGCAGGGCGACAGTGACCAGCTCATCGCCGGCGGCGGCACCGGCGGCTCGCGCTCGATCATGGCGAGCGGCACCGCCATCGCGCTCGCCAGCGACAAAGTGATCGAGAACGGCAAGCTGCTCGCGGGCCATTTTCTCGAAGCGGCGGCCGCCGACATCGAATTCGCCGAAGGCCGTTTCACGATCGCCGGCACCGACCGGTCGCTCGGCATCATGGAGATCGCCGACCGGCTCCGCGCCAAGCCAAACCTGCCCGAAGGCGTGCCGGTGTCGCTCGACGTGTCGATGGTGGTGGACAGCCCGCCGTCGGCCTTCCCCAACGGCTGTCATGTCTGTGAGGTCGAAATCGACCCCGAGACCGGCGTGGTCGCGGTCGACAAATACACGATGGTCGACGATTTCGGCGTGATCGTGAATCCGCTGCTGGTCGAGGGCCAGGTGCATGGCGGCGTGACGCAAGGCATCGGCCAGGCGCTGTTCGAAGAGACGCGCTACGACAAGGAGGGCCAGCTCCTTACCGGCTCGTTCATGGATTACGCCATGCCGCGCGCGTCGGACGTGCCGAACTTTGCGTTCGGCAGCCATCCGGTACCTGCCAAGAGCAATCTCCTCGGCGTCAAAGGCTGCGGCGAGGCGGGCTGTTCCGGTTCATTGCCCGCCGTGATGAACGCGGTAGTCGACGCGCTCAGCGTCTACGGCATCGATCATATCGACATGCCCGCCACGCCGCATCGCGTCTGGCAGGCGATTCAGGCCGCGCGGAAGTCCCACTAGCGACAATGGATGGGCAGGGTTGCCAACGCGCGCTTGAAGACCGCGCAAAAGCCCCGTAACGTCCGCCGCAACGATATTATAATTACGTGGAGCCTCCATGAAGGCAGCCTTGTTTTCACCCGTGGCCTATCACGGCAACGCCTCGCCCGGCTGGCCGGTGCCGGCCGACGTCTATTCGCAGGAATCCGCGGCGCATTCCTTTAGCACCGCGCTCGACCGCTTTCGTCTCGGTGACGAGCTCGGCTTCGATTGGGTGACGGTGGCGGAGCACCATTTCTCGCCGTTTTCGTTGACGCCGAACCCGATGCTGCTGGCGGGCGCGCTGACGCAGGTGGTGAAAAAGGCGAAGATCGCCGTGCTCGGCCCGACCCTGCCGATGCTCAATCCGGTGCGCGTCGCCGAGGAATTTTCGATGCTCGACACGATCACCGGCGGGCGCGTCATCGCCGGGCTGATGCGCGGCACGCCGAACGAATACGTCACCTACAACGTCAACCCGGAGGAATCGCGCTCGCGCTTCCAGGAAGGGCTGCAACTCTTGCGCATGGTGTGGACCGAGCCGCAGCCGTTCGGCTGGCAGGGCCGGCACTATGAGTTCCGCGCCATCTCGGTGTGGCCGCGTCCGGTGCAGAAGCCGCATCCGCCGATCTATATGTCCGGCTCGAGCCCCGAGTCCGGCGAGTTCGCCGCCAAGAATCATGTCGGGCTCGGCTTCGCGGTGACGACGTTGGGCCTCGCCACCAAGGCCGCCGCGCATTATCGCCAGCACGCCGAGGCGGCGGGATGGAAACCGACGCCCGACGACGTGATCTATCGCTGCGCCATCCATGTTGCCGACACCGACGAGCAGGCGCAGGCCGACATGGCGAACATGCCGCCGCAACGGCGCTTCTCGATCTCCAACCCCGCGCTGGAGCAGGCCGTCGCCGGTACGTCGTACTACGGCCGCGATTTCGAGGCGCAGCGCGGCCGCGTCGGCCGCCCCGGCGCGATCAAGGACGCGGTCGAAAACGGCCAGATCCTGCTCGGCTCGCCCGACACGGTGATGAAGCAGATCAAGCGCATCCGCGACGATATCGGCGCCGGAATTCTCGACCTCATTTTCATGCATCCCGAAGACGCGAAAGCGCGACGCGCCATCGAAATCTTCGGTGCCAAGATGCTGCCGCGCCTTCACGAGATGGAATAATCGCCATGGCATTTCAGGAAAAATTCGTCGAGGCCGACGGGTTCCGCATCCGCTATCTCGAAGCGGGGAATGGCGATCCGCTGATCTGGTTCCATGGCGGCGGCGGCCTGCAGCTCAACAAGATGCACGATCTGTTGGCGGAGAAGCACCGCGTCGTCGGATTCGAATGTCCGGGCTTCGGCGAATCGCCGGTGAACGAGCGCACCAAATCGATGGCGGAATTGGCCGGCACGATGGGCAAGGCCATCGCCACGCTCGGCATCGACAAATTCTCGGTGAGCGGCATTTCCTTCGGCGGCAAGCTCGCGCTGTGGACCGCGATCCTCAATCCCGACAAGGTCACGGCGGCGGTGCTGTTCGCGCCCGCCGCGATCCGCCCCGAGAACACGCGGCCGCCGATGGATCCGGCCCAGCTTCGTAACATGCTCTACGCGCATCCGGAGCGGCTGCCGCCGATGCCGCCGCCGAATCCCGAGCTGATAAAAAAGAGCATCGGCTTCGCCTTACGCATCATCGGCCCCGACCGCGACGCGGAGCTGGAAGCGCGGATGAAGGAATGCAAGGTGCCGGTGCTGGTACTGCTTGGCACCGAAGACCGTCTGATCCCGACGACGATAGGCCGGCACTATCGCGAATTGCTGCCGGATTCCCACGTCGTCATGGTCTATGACGCGGCCCACGCGCTCGATGTCGAGCGGCCGGAGGCATGCTTCGCGGTCGCGGACGATTTCCTGGCGCGTCAGGACAAGTTCGTCGTCAGCAACGAGCGCGGCGTCATTTTCCCTTAGCCGCTTTCGCCGCGAGCGCCCGCGCCACTTTCGAGGCGGGCTCGCGGCCAAGCGCCGCCGAAATGAATTGCCCGGTCGCCGCGAGTTTCTTGAGATCGACGCCGGTCGCGACTCCCATACCGTCGAGCATGTAGAGCACGTCCTCGCTCGCGACGTTCCCGGTGGCGCCGGGCGCATACGGACAGCCGCCAAGCCCCGCGACCGAACTGTCGAAGGTCGCGACGCCGCGCTCCAGCGACGCGAGGATATTCGCCAGCGCCTGGCCGTACGTGTCGTGGTAATGCCCGGCGAGCTTTTCGACCGGTACTTTCGCCGCGACCGCGTCGATCATCGCTTGAATACGCGACGGCGTGCCGGTGCCGATCGTGTCGCCGAGCGAAATCTCGTAACAGCCGAACGACAGTAATTTCGCCGCCATCTCGGCGACCGCCGCCGGCGCGATCGGTCCTTCGTAAGGGCAATCGACCACGGTCGAGATATAGCCGCGCACGCGGATGTTATGCGCGCGCGCCGCCGCGGCGACCGGCGCAATACGCTCGTAGCTCTCGGCGATGGAGCAGTTGGTGTTGCGCTGCGAGAAACTTTCCGATGCAGCCGCGAACACCGCGATCTCGTCGCAATGCGACGCCAGCGCGCCCTCGAAGCCTTTCATGTTCGGCACCAGCACCGGGTACGACACGCCCGGCGCGCGACGCAGCCCCGCCAGCACTTCGGCCGTGTCGGCCATTTGCGGAATCCATTTGGGCGAGACGAAGCTGCCCGCTTCCACGGTCTTGAGGCCCGCATCGGCCAGCTTTTCGATCAGCGCGATCTTGGTCGCGGCCGGGACGGTTTGCGCCTCGTTCTGCAGGCCGTCGCGCGGTCCGACCTCGACCATGCGCACGCGTTTCGGCGACGCGCTCATCTACGCCGCCGCCGTGAAGGCGATCAGCGCGGCGCCTTCCTCGACCAGTTCGCCCGCCTTGTAGTTGACGGCGTCGACGGTGCCGTCGGCGGGCGCGGCGATGGTGTGCTCCATCTTCATCGCCTCCAAGATAAGGATCGGCTGGCCGCGTTTCACCGTTTCGCCCGCTTGCGCCAGCACTTGCACGATCTTCCCCGGCATCGACGCCGTCAGTCGGTCGCCCGCGACCGTCGCGTCGTCCGGCGCCGCCAGCGGATCGACATAGTCGAGCTGCCAGGACCCGTCGTCGCCGACAACGGTGAACCGGTCGCCCACCCTTA
>JASHUX010000172.1 GCA_030039775.1 Alphaproteobacteria bacterium
GAAGACGGCGCCGGCGTCTTCAAGGCCGGCAACGGCAGATAGGGCAGCACGCCGGCGCCGCCGGCACCTTTGTCGAGAATTACCTTGCTGGCGCCCTTCAACACCGATTGCAGCGTATCGAGATAGAGCCGCGTCGTGGTGACGTCCTTTGCCGCCGCATAGGCCTTGTAGACCGAGGTGAAGCGGCTTGCCTCGCCTTGCGCTTGGAGCACGACCTGCTGGCGATAGGCTTCGGCTTCCTGCTCGATGCGCGCGGCATCGCCGCGGGCGCGCGGCACGACGTCGTTGCGATAGGCCTGGGCCTGGTTGACCAGCGTGTTCAAGTCGATCTTGGCGCTCTGCACGTCGCGGAAGGCGCTGATCACCTGCGACGGTGGATCGACCTTTTGCAGCTGCAGGTCGGTGATCTCGATGCCGGCATCATACGAATCGAGAATTTGCTGCGTCAGTTTTTGCGTGTCGTTCTTGATCTTGCCGCGGCCCTCGGCAAAGGCGTCCGCGATGTTGGTGTGGCCGATAATCTCGCGCATCGCGCTTTCGGCGGCGGCTTTCACGACCTGCTCGGGATTGCGGATGTTGAACAGGTATTTCGTCGCGTCCTTGATCACCCAGAACACGGTGAAGTTGATGTCGACGATGTTCTCGTCGCCGGTGAGCATCAGCGATTCTTGTGGCACTTCGCCGTTTTCGCCGGCTTGGAAGTCGCTGACGGTGGTGAGCCGGAAACCGATCTCGATCGGGTTGACCCGCGTCACCTTCGGCAACAGCACGCTCTCGAACGGGTCCGGCAGATGATAATTGAGGCCCGGCTCGGTGATACGGTTCAAGGCGCCGAAGCGCAACACCACGCCCTGCTCGTCGGGCTCGACCCGATAGAAGCCGCTCGCGAGCCAGATCACCACGATCGCGGCGATGCCGAGCAGCAGCCAGCGGCCGCGTCCCCAACCGCCCGGCAGCAAGCCGCGGCCGCGGCGAATAATCTCGTCGAATTGCGGCGGACGCGGCCGATTGCGGCCGCCCCAAGGGCTTTGCCCGCCGGGCCCGCCCCACGGCCCACCGCCGCCACCGCCTTGATTGTTCCAGGACAAATCCGTTTCCTTCCGGGGAGGTCCACCGCCGCTTTACGAAACTCGGCGCTTTCCCTATATCGAACCTCACGCCTCGGCGCCGATAAATTCAGCGGACGCCCGGCTTGTCAAGGTAGCGAGGCTTTCTCTTAATCATGAGCGACGTCACCCAAGAGCGGATTCTCGCGGCGCTGCGTCAGGTCAACGACCCGGAGCGCGGCGGCGACATTGTCAGCCTGGGCATGGTCTCGGGCATCCAGATCCGCGAGGGCCATGTCGGCTTCGCCATCGAGGTCGAGCCGGAGCGCGGCCCGCGCCTCGAGCCCCTCCGCAAGGCGGCGGAAAAGGCCGTGGCCGATCTCGACGGCGTGCTGTCGGCGTCGGTGGTGCTGACCGCCGAGAAGCGCGCGGCCCGGCCGGCGGCGCCGCAACAGCCGGCCCACAGGCATGCGCCGCAAAAGCCCCTCGTTCCCGAGGTGCGTTCCATTGTCGCGGTGGCGTCGGGCAAGGGCGGCGTCGGCAAGTCCACCGTCGCCGTGAACCTGGCGCTGGCCCTGGCGGCGAACGGGCTCCAGGTCGGGCTGCTCGACGCCGACATTTACGGCCCGTCGCAGCCGCGCCTCCTCGGCCTCAAAGGCCGGCCGCACACCAAGGACGGCAAGGTGCTGGAGCCGATGGAAGCGTTCGGCATCAAGGCCATGTCGATCGGGTTCCTGGTCAACGAGGACCAGGCGATGATCTGGCGCGGGCCGATGGTGATGAGCGCCTTGCAGCAAATGCTGCGCGACGTGAATTGGGGCGCGCTCGACGTGCTGGTGGTCGACATGCCGCCCGGCACCGGCGACGCGCAGCTCACCATGGCTCAGCAAGTGCCGCTCGCCGGGGCGATCATCGTCTCGACGCCGCAGGACCTGGCGTTGCTCGACGCGCGCAAGGGCATCGCCATGTTCCGCAAGGTCGAGGTGCCGGTCTTGGGCATCGTCGAGAATATGAGCTATTTCCTGTGCCCGCATTGCGGCGGACGCACGGAAATCTTCGCTCATGGCGGCGCGCGCCACGAGGCCGACAAGTTGGGCGTGCCGTTCATGGGCGAAGTGCCGCTCGATCTCGCCATCCGCGAAACCTCGGACGGCGGCACGCCGATCGTCGCGTCGGCGCCCGATAGCGAGAACGCGCTGATCTTCCGCCGCATGGCCGCCACGGTTGCCGGCCGCCTCGGCGCCGAGCCGCCCGCTCCGCCGCGCATCGTGGTGGAGTAAGCGGCCGCCGCGTTACGACGGCCGGACCAGTTCCTCCATCGGCACGCCCAAAATGGCGCCGATGCGCTGCAAGGCCGCGGCGCTGCCCGGCTTCACGCCGCCCTCGATTTCCGCGAGATAAGAGACGCCGACCTCGGCCGCGTCGGCAAGCGCGCGCTGATTGAGGCCGCGCCGCTCGCGCCAGATGCGCACCGGGCTTTCGCCCTTCGTGATGCGCTTCCGCTCGGCGGCGGTCAGCCGCCGGGAACCGAGCTTTCGCGCCGGCCGTTCCTCCGCCGCCGCCACCAGCGCCGCGAAATCGCGGCGGTGGATCGTCACGGTATAGGCAGTGCGCGCCAGGATTTTGATTTTTTTCATGCGGCCGCCGGCGCTGTCGTTACTGCCGCGCGGGCGTTTCGCGCGGCGTCGCGGGCGCGGCCATGCCCCATTGGACCGCGCGCACGATATCGGGCGAGACCTTGCGCGTGCCCCAGTCCGCGTCCATCAGATCGCCGTCGGTCCAGTGCTCGACGATGTGGCCCCACGGATCGGCCCAGTAATCGAAAATCTGGCTGCCGAGGAAATGGCGGCCGACGCCCCATTCGTGCTGGCGCGACTTGGCGCGAAGATGCTCGCTGCCGCGCATGAGGTCGTCGAAGTCGGCGACCTCGAACGCGGCGTGGCCGAAACGCACCGCGCCCTGCACCAGCCCGACCGTGTGATGATCGACCGGCATCGCGCCGCGGTCGCAACGCAAAAAGGCACCGCGCGGATTCTGCTCAGGCCATTGATCCGACGGGATGAAGCCGAAGCGCGCGCGCCACCACTCGGCGGCACGGGCGAAATCGCTGACGCCGAGCACGAGATGGCCGAGCCGCTTCACGCGCGACGGGCCTTCGCCGACGCGCTTCGGATTGTTTTGGCGCGGATAGAAGAAACTGTCGTTAGTCGGGAATTCGCGCGTCACCGCGATGGTCTGCGCGGCCTCGCGGCCAGCCACGATTTCGAGCCGATGGCCGTCGGGATCGTTGACCACCACCACCTGGCCGCCGCCCGGCCCGTCGAGCGCGTCGATGGCACGGCCCTCCGCCTTGGCGAGTTTTTCGAGGTCGGCGGCCGAGCTCGCGCGGAACGCGACGCCGACGAAACGCGGCTCGCCCTTTTGCGTTACGTGCGCATAGGGCTCGGGGCCGGTGCCGCGCATATAAAGTGCTGTGTCGGTGCGCCCGGCGCGCACCAGGCCGAACTCGGTGAGGAATTGCTCCATCGCGTCGAGATCGGGCGCGCTGAACCGCACATAGGCGACGTCTTCGACTTTGATCGTGCTCATGGCTTCCTCCGCGAATCACTTACCTGTGAAGCCTATCAGCCGCCGCCGACCTTGACCATTGCCGCCCGCCCAGGCGACCGTGCCGTACGATCGAGAGGGGAACGGCATGGCCGACATTATTCTGCACCATTACCCGCTGTCGCCTTACGCCGAGAAGGCGCGGACCGCGCTGGGCATCAAACGCGCGGCGTGGCGCAGCGTGATCATTCCGGTGATCATGCCCAAGCCCGACCTGATGCCGCTGACCGGCGGCTATCGCAAGACGCCGGTGATGCAAATCGGCGCCGACGTCTATTGCGACACGCAGCTTATCCTGCGCGAATTGGAGCGGCGGATTCCCGAACCGAGCCTTTATCCCGGCGGCAATCGTGGCCTCGCCGACGGCATCGCCTGGTGGGCGGAGCGCAACCTGTTCGGCCTCGCCGTCGGTGTCGCCTTCGCCAAGATGGGCGATGTGCTGCCGCCGGGCTTTGCCGAGGATCGCGCCAAATTCTCCGGACGCGAGCTCAATGTGGAGCGCCTCCGCGCCGCGGAGCCGCGCTTGCTTGCCGATTACCGCGCACAGCTCGCATGGCCCGAAGAAACACTCGGCGGGCGCGCGTTCCTGCTCGGCGACCGCCCATCGACGGCGGATTGCGCGCTTTATCACATGGTCTGGTTCGTACGGCGACCGCGCCCGGAAGTGATCGCGGCCTTCCCCAATGTCTCGGCCTGGGCCGACCGCATGAAGAATATCGGCCACGGCACGCCGACCGAGATCAACGGCATAGAAGCGCTCGCGGTGGCGAAGGCGGCGACGCCGGCGCCGTTTACGCCAGCACGCGATCCGAACGGTCCGGCGCTCGGAAGTACCGTTACCGTCGCGGCGGACGATTCGGGACGCGACCCGATTACCGGCGAACTCATCTCGCTGTCGCCGGACAAAATCGTGATCCGTCGCAGCGACCCGGCGGTCGGCGAAGTCCACCAGCATTTCCCGCGTGTCGGATTCGTGCTCGCCGCGGGGTAGTCACCAGCGCGCGGGCAGTTCCTTCAGGCCACGGAGCACGAAGCTCGGCCGCCATTCGGGCGCATCGACGTTATCGAGCGCGAGGCCGGGAAGGCGGCGCAACAGCGTCGCGAGCGCGATCTCGCCTTCGATCCGCGCGAGCTGCGCGCCGAGGCAATGGTGGATGCCCCCGCCGAACGACAGCGGGTTGATCCGCTCCCGCGCGATGTCGAGCCGGTCGGGCCGGTCGAACGCCGCGGGGTCGCGGTTGGCGGCCCCGAGCACGCACAGGATCGAATCGTTCTGCTTGATCGCGGACCCGTCCATATCCATGTCCTCGGC
>JASHUX010000173.1 GCA_030039775.1 Alphaproteobacteria bacterium
TGACCGTCTGGAACGCGCCGGCCAGCATCAGCGTCACCAAAGCGAGGTAGAGGCCGCGCATGCGCAGCGCGGGCAAACCCCAAATCATGCCGATTGCGGACGCGCCGATGCCGCCGACGAGAATGGTGATGACGAACGGCGGATGGACCAAATGATAAAACCGCAGGCTGATCCAGGCGCCGACGCCCACCAGCGCCCATTGGCACAGAGACACCAAGCCGAGCTGTCCATAAAGCAACGCGCATCCGAGGAGCGCCAGAACGAAGCAATAGGCCTGAGTGAAATTCGACAGCCAATAGCCCCCGGATGTCAGCGCGATGACACCGGATATGATTCCGACAGTCGCCACTACCGCGACGATCCGCACCGTCGGCGTGATTTCCGCCGTGGCCGCACGCACCGCGGGCACGATCGGGAGCACGTCCGTCTTGGTTCCTTCCGTCATTCGCGCGCTCCGACGCCCTGGCCCGCACCGACCGCCATCATGAACAACAGCGCCAAGACGTAGGGGCCGGCGCTGCGTAGATTGGCGAAGGCCGGAAATGCCGTCAGAACCGCTTCCACCTGGCCGCATATCAGGCCGCCGATGAAAGCGCCGGGCAGCGAAGCCAGCCTCGACAAGATCGCGGCGGCGATGGCGGGAATGACAAGAAAACTCATCAGGGCGGGATCGAGCCGATTGAGATCGGCCAGCAGCAGGCCGGCGATGCCGGCGAACGCGCCGTTAAGCGCCCACGCGAATGAATCCGTTTGAGTGACGCGCACACCGACGACGGCGCTGACGTTGCGATCGCTGGCGAGCGCGCGCATCGACAGGCCGATACGCGTTCGGGTCAACAACAACCAAATTCCGCCCACCATGCCGACCGACATACCAAGGGCAATCAGCCGCGTCACGGATAGGCGGACGCCGAACAAGATCACGAAGCTCAAGTCTGTCGGAAGGGTCAGACGACGTGCGATGCCGACCCCCCAGATATAGGCCATGACGCCCAACAGAAAGAGCGCAAGCCCCAAAGTCGCGACCGCGCGCACCACCCGATCGCGGTGCGCCATGTTCGGCGCGACGATGCGACCGTAGGCGTAGGCGATCAACGTCGACGTGGCGATGCCAACCAGCCAGCCGACCGGCTGCGGGATGCCGTCGTGAACCAACTCGAAAGTCAGGAACGCGGCAACGCCGCCGAACGCGCCAAACGCAAAATTGAGCGTTCCGGACGCTCGATAGAGGATCACCAAGCCGACGCTGGATAAGGCATAGACAGCGCCAAGACCGATGCCGGAAGCCACGAAGGGAAGCAGATTCATACGCGGTGCGGTCCAAAATCCATTGAGCAATGCGCCGGCCGAGTCATCAACCGTAAATGACTCGGCCGGCGGTAACGTGGCCTATTTCGCCGTATCGGAAATACGGATGCCGAGCTTCTTCTCGGTCGCCTCGACCGAAGCCAAACCGGGATCTTCGTCGTCGTAACAACCTTCGACGTTCTTCCATTTGCCGTCATGGATGGTGACGGTGCGGGTGACGTGGTTCGGATTATGCTCCATCGCGCCGGGCCCGCCCCAATACCATGGCTGGCACAGGATGTCGGTCGGGTACGGCTTCATATTTTGGATCGCCGCCGTTACGGTGTTGCGGTTGATCTTCTTCGGATCTTTGATGGTCAACATCGCACGGACCGCGACGCGGCCGGCGATGTAACCGGCTTGCGAGAAGCTATCTTTCAGAACCTTGGGGCCGTACGCGGCCATGACCGCGAGCCAGTTCTGATTGTCCTTCGCCTTACTGTCGAGCGGCGCCAGCTCAGCGTTGATCCACGTACGATCGTTCCAATACTTGGTGTCGATCGCGCCGGGAAACCGCACCGTGTAGAAGGATGTCGGGGCGGTCCATTTCATTTTGGCCGCGCCGTCCTGCTGCTGCGCCGAGTTATAGATTTGGGCGCCGATATCGTCGGTGCCGTAAATCATGATGACGTCGTAACCGGTCGCGAGAATCTGCAGGACCAGCGAGTTGTAGTCCGGCGAGACCGGATCGGAATAAATGCTGGTGACCTTGACGCCGAATTTCTTGCCCCATTCCTCGGCGCCGCCGCAGCTATAGTCCGACCCGGGGAATTTCGGAATCGAGCACACCGCGCTCTTAATGCCGAGCTTGCGCCGGGCAAAATCCAATCCGCCGATGCCGCTCTGCCGCGGGCCGGCGTTGATTTCGGCGATGTTCTTGGATTGATAGCACTGCGGCGGGATGCCGAGGCCGATCTCGAGAATGTTCTGATCGATGTACAGTTTCTCGTTCGGGATGCATTCGATGATGCTGGTGCTGCCGACCAGGACGTAATCCTTATTGTCGACGACGAGCTTCTTTCCGGCCTGCGCCGCGACGTCGAGTTTCGACTGATCGTCTTCATCGTGATAGGCGATCGGTCGGCCGTGGATGCCGCCGTTGGCGTTGACGCAGTCAAAGTATGCCTTAACGGCGTCGTCCGCTTCCTTGAAGCTTCCGAGACCGGTCATTGTCGTGACCGCGCCGATCGGGATCGGTTCGCCGGTCGCGGCCTTGCCGGTGTTCATGCCGCAATCTGGTTTTGCTGCAAAGGCCGGCGCCGCGCCAGCCGCCCAAGCCATGGCAAACACGCCGATCAGAAAGCAGAGAAACCGCTGCATCCCATCCCTCCCCTAAGGCTAATCGCCATTGTTAGCGCCGTCGGCATTTTGTGCGGACGGCATTATGTTGCGCTCGACCCTGCGCGAATCTTGACGCTCCGTCAAGAGACCTGCCGTCAACCAAACGATTGATGTCTCCCCCTAAACATCGCCGGCCAGACCGCCTCGCAAAGAGACGGTCCGGCCGGACGAGTGCGATCGCTACTTCAGATGATTGTATTCTTCGTCGAACTTCTTGTTGATGCCCAATTTTTCCTCGGTCGGAATGATCGACTTGGCATAGCCCGGGTCGGCCACGGGGAAGCAGCCCTCCACGAACTTGAACTTGCCGTCATGGATCACGACCGTGCGGGTCACGTGATTGCCCTGGTGCTCGGTCGCGCCGGGGCCGCCCCAGTACCACGGTCCGCACAGAATATCGGAAGCATAGGGCTTCATCACTTCGACGGCCGCCGTGACGGCGTCGCGGTTGATCTTCTTCGGATCCTTGATGGTCAGCATGGCGTCGACCGCGATACGGGCGGCGATATAACCGGCCTGCGAGAAGCTGTCTTTCAGAACTTTCGGACCGAATTTGTCCATCACATCGTTCCAGTTCTGATTGTCCTTGCCCTTCGCTTCGAGGGGGCCAAGTTCGGTGTTCACCCACAGGCGGTCATTCCAATACTTGGTGTCGATCGCGCCGGGGAAACGGGCCGTGTAGTACGAGGTTGGGCCGGTCCATTTCATCTTCGCGGCGCCATCCTGCTGTTCGGCCGAGTTGAGGAGCTGAGCGGCTTGGTCGTCGACGAACAGCGCCTGCACCGCCTCGTCACCCGTCGCCAGCACTTGCAATGCCAGCGAACCGAAATCGGGCGAGGTCGGATCGGCATAGATGCTGTCCACCTTGACATGGAAATGCTTGCCCCACTCCTCGGCGCCGCCGCAGGTGTAGTCGGAGCCGGGGAACTTGAAGATCAGGCACACCAAGCTCTTGGCCCCGAGCTTGCGCCGTGCGTAGTCGAGAGCACCGAGAGCGCTGGCACGCGGGCCGGCGTTGATCTCGGCTATATTCTTCGACTGATAGCACTGCGGCGGAATGCCGAGGCCGATCGCCAGCACGTTCGACTTGAGGTACATGTCGGCGTTGGCGATGCACTCGATCAGGCTGGTGTTGCCGACCAGGATGTAAACGGCTTCATCGACCACAAGTTTCTTGGCGGCTTGAGCGGCGATGTCGAGTTTCGTCTGGTCGTCTTCCTCGTGATAGACGATCGGACGGCCATGAATGCCGCCGTTGGCGTTGACGCACTTGAAGTACGCCTCGGCGCCTTGATCGGCCTCGTGGAACGTCGCGATGCCGGTGATCGAGGTGACGGCGCCGACCGGGATCGGGTCGCCCGTCGCGGCCTTACCGGTATTCAGACCGCAATCCAATTTCGCGAACGCCGGCGCTGCCGCAAACAGCAGGCCCACGGCGAACACGCCTGTTAGCATGCACAAGATGCGCTTCATTTACTCCCTCCCTCCGCGGGGCCCCATGAGCCCCCGTCATTGCCGCGCGTTCGGATGTGTCCGTGCGGCTAATAGATTTTGGGGAACCCTGCGTGAATCTTCACGCCGCGTCAAGCCGGGATACACAGTTATATTGTAGAATGGATCGGTTTCCGCCAAGCAAAATGGTGCGGAAAACGCCCGCTATAAACCGAACAAGCCGAGCTCCAACCCGAAATGCGCCCGGGCCAACGGCGCCGCGAAATTGAGGTACTGCGCCGAGATGTGGCTGCGGTACATCGCGACATCGCGATAATAGCGTTCGATCTTCTGGCCTTTTTTGGTCGCGGCCGAGGATGACAGCGCGTAAATCACATCCATCGCCTCGCCCGCCAGCCGGCCGGCATGTTGGATGGTGGTCCAAAGCCGCAGATTGTCCTCGAGCGAGATCGGCGTGCCGTCCCGCTCCCAGCGGCGGCACAGATCCATATAACGATGGCCGGCGGACATCAGAATGCCCTCCGACGCGTCGGTGAGGGCCTGCGCCTGGCCGTAGCCGCGCTGGAAATCGATGTGCTGATAGCGCGGGATCACCGGCGGAAACAGCGTATTGCGCGTCTTGATGATGTGCTCGAACTCGTCGAGCGCCGCCTGCGCCGCGCCCAGCGTCGGCGTCACCAGCGACATGTGATAGGGGCCCATGACGCGGCCGAGATACATCGGGTTGCCGTGAAGCCGCGTGCCCGGCGTGCCGTCCTTCATGCTTTCCGGCAGCGCCCACATGCCGTTGGCGGGCGTGACGTAGTGCTCCGGAACGAACTGCTTGTCCACCTTGACGCTGTTCGAGCCGGAGGCGCGCATGCCCATCGTCTTGTCGCCGCCCCAATCGTCGAGCACGATGCATTGCGATTTCGGCACGCAGACATTGACCGCGTCGGGCGGCGTCTTGCCGTTCATCACCATCGCACCGCCGACGAAATGCGACGAATAGGGAATCCCGGAGCAATAATCCCAGACGCCTTCGATGATATAGCCGCCGTCGACGGGCGTCGCCTTGCCGAGCGGCGGCGGACGGTGCGGCGACGCGTAAAATCCGTCGGGAGCAAAAATCTCGCGTTGCGCCTTCTCGCTCCAGTGCGACGCGATGATCAGGGGATGCGACGCGCACAGCGCCAGGCACCAGCCCGCGCTCGGATGGCCGCGCGATATTTCGAGCATGGTCTTGTAGAAGGTCGGAATATCGAACTCGTAGCCGCCGAACATGTGCGGCTGGAGGCAGCGATAAAAGCCGGCCTTGAGGAACTTTTGGTGGAGGTCGGGGGAGTAGGCGCCGCGCTCGTCGGCCTCCTCTTGCTCGGCGCGGAGTTGCGGCCGCAGCGCGACCGCGCGGGCGATCATCTCTTCCGGCGTCAGATCCGGCTCGGGGATCGGATAAACGGATTGCCGCGCCGTGGCGTCCCGCTTCTCAAGTCTTCTGGCCATGCCCGATCTCCCGGTATCCTGATTGTTGATCTGCCCCACCATAATGCGTCAGTCGGCGGCGTCTTGCCAATGCCGCAGAAACGGCGGGACAATCTCGAAATGTTACGAAACGAGCCGGCGCCATGCGGTTTTTGGTAACGGGGACGGCTGGCTTTATCGGCTTCCACGTGGCCCGGCGGCTGTTGGCGGACGGCCATGATGTCGCCGGCATCGACGGCATGACGCCCTACTACGATGTCCGCCTGAAGGAGCGCCGGCACGCCATGCTGGCGCAAAATCCCAACTTCCGGGCGGACCAGTTCATGTTGGAAGACGCGGCCGCCGTGCGGCGCGTCGTCGACGATTTCGCGCCGGAGATCGTGATCCATCTCGCGGCTCAGGCGGGCGTCCGCTACAGCCTCGAAAATCCCCGCGCTTATATCGACGCCAACGTGGTCGGCACGTTCAATATCCTCGAAGCATGCCGGGCCGCGACGCC